>JADGDA010000087.1 GCA_015228695.1 Alphaproteobacteria bacterium | reverse complement strand
GGGACGGACTGAGACGAAGGAAGTCGTCCAGCACGGTTTTGATCGTCTCCCCATCGCCACCGGTCGCCTCGCGAAGATAGGACAGGTCCAGCACGGGCTCCACCGGAACGGCGGGAAACTCCGGGAGGGGCGGCGGGGCGGGGGACCTCGCCTCGACGGGGGCCGCCGGGGACGCGGGAATCCGGGTCCGCAGTTCCAGGGCCTTCGGAAGGAACTGACGGACCACCGACTCGATATCGGCGATTCCGATGGGTTTCTTGATGCACGCATCCATGCCCATGTTGTGGCAGGCGTCCTCCGTGCTGGCCAGGACGTCGGCGGTGACGGCGACCACCGGGAGATGGCGGCCCGTCTTCCGCTCCGCATCGCGGATCGCCGAGGCCAGGGCGTAACCGTCCATCTCGGGCATGTGGCAGTCGGTCAGGAGCATGCCGTAGGTCTGCTTCCGAAGGGCCGTCAGGGCCTCGACCCCGTTTCCGACGATGTCGGCGGCAAGGCCGATCCTTTCCAGCATCATGCGGATCACGGTCTGGTTGATCGTGTTGTCCTCGGCGATCAGGATCATCGTGCCGTTCTTCCGGGCGGTTTCCGGGTCGGCGGGGAGGAACTTGATCCCGAGGAGCCGGTTGTCTCCGGGACGCGACGTCACCGGGGGGGCCAGGTCGGCGGGCGAAAGGCCGACCGCCGCCGCCGCCGCATCCCACAGATGGGCGCGGGAGACCGGGGAGGGCAACAGGGCGAAGGCGTCGGGATAGCGTTCCCCCGCCTGGGCGATGCAGGACCGGTCCACGATCGCCACGAGTTTCGTCCCCCGGATGCCGCCGGGCCCCGCAACCGTTACCGACAGCTTTTCCGCCGCCCGGTAGGGAAGATCGTCGTCCACTAGGACCAGATCGAACGGCCGGTTGTCGGCGGTGTTTTCGCGCAGGGCGTCGAGCGCCCAGGCGGCGGTCTCCACCACCTCGACCCGCGCCCCGCCATAGGCCAGATACCGGCTCACGATTCCCGACAGGATGGTGTCTTCCGTGACGACGAGCACGCTCTTTCCGATCAACTGGCCCTTGCGCGAGCCCCGCAGTTCGGGGCGGACCCCGAAGGGAACCCGGACCCAGAAGGTTGACCCCTCGCCGGGCGTGCTCTCCACGCCGATATCCCCGTCCATCATCTCCACCAGGGCGCGGCTGATCGACAGGCCGAGGCCGGTGCCTCCGAACCGCCGCGTCGTCGAATTGTCCGCCTGGGTGAAGGGCTGGAACAGGCGTCTTTGGGTATCCTCGTCGATCCCGATTCCCGTGTCGGTGACCCGGAACATCAGGGTAACCGAGGTTTCCATGTCCTCCACGGCGGAAACGTCGATGGTGACGTTGCCGTACTCGGTGAATTTGATGGCATTACCGACCAGATTGGTCAGGAACTGGCGGACGCGGACCGGATCGCCCTCCAGGTGGTCGGGGACCTCCGGGTCGACGTAGCTCAGAAGGTGGGTTCCCTTGTCGTGGGCGCGGGGACCGAGAAGGTCCGCGACCTGCTCCACCAGCCGGCTCAAGGAAAACGAAACCGTTTCCAGTTCGAGCTTGCCCGCCTCGATCTTGGAGAAGTCCAGGATATCGTTGATGATGACCAGGAGCGACGCTCCCGACTCGCGGATGATCGCGGTCATGCTCGACTGTTCGGGGGTCTGCCCCGTCTGTTCCAGCATCTCCGTCATGCCGATGATGCCGTTCATCGGGGTGCGGATTTCGTGGCTCATGGTCGCGAGGAAGTTCGACTTGGCCCGGCTCGCGTCCTCGGCCTCCTTGCGGGCGAGTTCCAGGGCTTCCTTCTGGGTCTTGCGGGCGGTGATGTCGTAGACCCAGGTCAGAACCGATTTTTCCCCCTCGAACATCAGTTCCTGGACCGTCATTTCCACCCAGACTGACTGATAGTCGCTGTCGATGAGTTCGACCTCCTCGTCGCGCACGACCTCGCCGTTGCGGAACCGCCAGAGAAGGTCCTGCCGCCGCTGGGGATCGGCGAAGGACAGTTGGAACTCGGTGTGCTCGGCGCCTTCGTCTCCGCGCCGCCCCAACCGGCGGAAGCGCGGATTCCAATAGACCGGACGGCCGGATTCGTCGGTGATGCCGATCGCCACGGGGCTTTCGTGAATGATGCCGAGCAACGATTCCTCGACCGATTCGCGCTCCCGCTCCGCCCGCAAACGCTTGACGTGGAGCCCGAGCAGACGGGCGAGGTCCGCGACGAACGACTCTTCCGTCTCGTGGAAGGCCGAAACGCCGGATTCGGGGACCGGCGTGGTCCGGAACACCTCCACCACCCCGGCCGGCTTGCCGTCCACGACGATGTTCCGTCTCAGGACGTGCCCGGTCTCGGCAAAATCGGCGGACAGGAACTCGGCCCCCTCCACGACCACCCGGCCCCGGCTGATATCGGGCCATTGCAGGGAGGAGCGGAGGATGTCGGCCACCGGCTTCAAGCCGTCGGTGTTGCTGGTGTTGACCTGCAACAGCTCGGAGACCGCATGGAGTCCGTCGACCTGACGCATGCGGGTCGCGAGTTCCTCCGTCCGTTGGCGCAGGACGATTTCCGTCCGCTTGTGCTCCTCGATTTCGCGGGCCAGCGTTTCCGTCTGCCGGCTGACGGTCCGGCGGATGTCCTCGTCGCGCTGGGCCAGTTCCCGGACCCGGCGGGTGGCGAACGAGGCGGTCAGCAGCAGCAGCGCCAGAAGAGCCAAGCCAAACCCGCCGGCGGTCGCGATCTCCCTCCCGCTGAGGTCGGCGTAGCGAAGCGGCCGGACGAACCGCAGACGAAAATTCCCAATGGCCGATGCGACCGGAAGTTCGAACGTCAGCAAGGGAAGGCCGAAACTCGGCGTTTCCCCGTCGGGCGAGGGACGGACGAAGAGCGGGGTCCAATCCCCCTCGTCCCCCTTGACGTCAAGGCTGACCTGAACGGCCCCGCCGGGAACGCTCCCCCCGGAATAGCGGGCGTCGGCCGGATCGGAGTCGAGGAGCCGATGGCCGTCGACCGAAACGACGACGATACCTCCCGCTTCCATGCGGCGAACCGGCATGGTCAGCGTATAGCGGCCGGAGCGGGCGCCCGGCTCGGTCGTCACGCGGAGCACGGCCCGATTCGTCTCCGGGGCTCCCCGCTCCAGCGGGATATAGCGGATATCGCCGACGAGTGCGTGCCGGGCGCAAATCAGCTTGCCGACCCGGTCGAGGAGGTCGGGATCGGGCGAACGCGCGGTTTCCGCGACCAGGGCGAGTTCCTCCAGGGCGTGCTCCACGGATTGCACGTCATGCTCGACTTGGCTGCGGATGCCGTCCGCCCAGGCCAGGAACCGCTGCTCGGCGTCGGAAACCGCCTCCTTCCATTCGACGGAAAGGGCGACCATCGTGAACGCCAGCCCCAGCACGAAGGCCACGACCGTCAGGGGCGGGAAGCGGGTCTTCCCGTTCAGCATCGGATGCCCCTCCTCCCCGCCATCCGGCTACCCGTTCTTTCCGGCGGCCAGGTTCTCGATTTTACGTTCCAGGGTCCCGAGCAGCCCGTCGTATCCCTCCTTGCCCAGGATCGCCAGATATTGGGAGCGTTGGGAGGCAAGCTCGCTGACCGAGCCGTTGTAGAAGACATCGACGACGCGCCAGCCGTCGTCGGCGGAGCGTACCCGATAGTCGAGCCGGACCTCGTCCCCGCCCGTCCTGAACAGCCGCGTCCGCACCAGGATGGACGGGCTGGGCGGGGGAACGACGTCGGCCCCCACGACTTCGAACCGTTCGCCGGAATAGCCGGTCAGACGCGAGGCGTAGATGGCGACGGAAAGGCGCGCGTAGGCGTCGATCAGGCGGGTTTTCTGCTCGGGAGAGAAGGACTTCCAGTGACTGCCGGTGACGATGCGAACCATCTCCGGGAAGTCGTAGACCTTGTTCAGAGGACCGGCGAGCTGACCGGCCCGCCCCTTGAAGCCCAGCTTCGCGGCGTTCCGCATCGCGTCGAGTTGGGCCGCGTTCAGCGCCTCGACCGTCTTCCGCGCGGCCGGGATGTCCGCGTCCCCCGCCGCCGAGGGGGCGGATGCTCCCAGGGCCACGACCAGGGCCAGCATTGCGATGATTCTCATGCCCGCTTCTCCCCCTGCGCCCTGTCAGCTACCGGGTGGGCGACCGATCCCCGGATGTCCATGTTCGCGGAACCACGTCACCGCGTCCCGCAGGCCCTCGACCGCCGGACGGAACCGGTAGCCGAGGGCGCGTTCCGCCTTGAGCGAGGAAAAAAACATCTTCTTCTTGGCCATCCGCACCCCGTCCACGGTGGCGAAGGGCTCGCCGCCGAACAGCCGCGCCCAGGTCTCGGCCAGGACCGCGATGGGAAGCACCAGTCCGTGGGGCAGCTTCACTTTCGGAGGGCTCCGGCCGACGATGGCGGCGATGTCGCGGAGAATATCGCCAAGACCCAGATTCTCCCCGCCCAGGATATAGCGCTCGCCGATCTCCCCGCGCTCGAAGGCAAGGAAATGGCCCTCCGCCACGTCGTCCACGTGGACGATGTTAAGGCCGGTGTCCACATAGGCCGGCATCCGCCCCAGGGCGGCCTCGACGATCATGCGCCCGGTGGGCGTGGGCTTGACGTCGCGCGGCCCCACCGGGGTCGAGGGGTTGACGATCACCGCCGGAAGCCCCTCTTCCGCGATCAGACGCCTGACCTCGGCCTCGGCCAGGAACTTGGACCTCTTGTAGGGGCCGATCATGTCGGCGAGCGTCGACGGCACATCCTCGTCGGCGGGGGCGCCGTCGGAATGGAGGCCCAGGGTCGCGACGCTGCTGGTGTAGACCAGCCGCGAGGCTCCGGCCATGGCGGCGGCCGTCAGGATCATGCGGGTGCCTTCGATATTGGCGCGGTCCATCGCCTCGGGATCGCGCACCCACAGGCGGTAGTCGGCGGCCACATGGAACAGGGCCGTGCAACCCGCCACCGCGCGCCGCACCGACGCCGGATCGGTCAGGTCGCCCTCCGCCACCTCAAGGTCAAGTCCCTCCAGATTGGAGCGGTCGCCGCCGGGACGCGCCAGAACACGCACCGAGTGTCCGGCTGCCAGAAGACGGCGCGCCACGGCCGACCCGACGAACCCCGTCGCGCCCGTGACGAGCGTGGCTCCCATGGCGGCCCCGGTCACCGTTCACACCCAACCGTTCTCGATGAAATCCGGCCCAAGAGCGTCGCCCCGCTACCGCCAGCCCTCCTCGGTTCTAGCCGCTTCGCCGGCCCGACGCAAGGCGGCCCCGTCGATTCCCCATATTTTCCTGGCGGCGGTCTTCCCGTATAGCAGGCTGACGATAAATGTCTCCGCAAAAGCTCAGGGTGGCGCCTTTTGGTTGCGGCCGCCGGGGCGGAGCCGTGGTAAGCTTCTAACTCTTTGTGGCTCTTACTGGGGTCCGGGGTGGTGATGAATTGTTATATATCAATATGCTGGAAGATCGTCATGCGCGGGCTTGACCCGCGCATCCAGGCGGTGCCGCCTGAAAGGCTATTGGGTTTTCTCGATCTTTGGCGGCGCGGCACGGCCGTCGTGCTTGCGGCATTCGTTGTGGTCTTCCTGGCGGCGGCATCGGCCGTGGCGGCTTCTCCTCGTTCGGTTCCGGTCTATGTCGAGATCAAGGACTGGTTGGCGGCCTGCGACAACACCCGCTATTGCGATGCGCGGGGCTTCTCGGACGAGCATCCGGGCCTGTCCATGGTCATTCGGCGACAGGCCGGCCCGGAAGGGGGATTGGAGGTCGCGATGGCTTCCGAAAGCAGGTTGGACCCGGCGACCCTGATGCTGGACGGCGCGCCGATGGACATGAAGGTGAATTGGAGGGACCGGCGGGACGACCGGACCGTCACGATCCTTGCGACCGACCACACGGCCGCCGCCTTCTTGAAGGCCATCCGCAACGGAACCATCCTGTCGTTTGGTCCGGTCAAGGACGCCACGACGCCGGTCCTGTCCTTGCGCGGGCTCGCCGCGGTGATGCTGCTCATGGATGATGTCCAGGGGCGGATCGGCGGCCAAACGGCGCTGACCCGCTCCGGTCCCGCGACCGTCGATCAGGTTCCCCCGGAACCCGCCGCGCCGATAGTGGCGATGGCCGGACCGATGGCACCCCCCCTTTCCTCCCAGGCCACCCGGGCCTTGATTGACGGCGTCCGCGCCTCGCGCCAGGGAGTCATGGCCGCAACGGAATGCCAACCGGAAGAGGATGTCAGAACCCCTCACGAACACGACCAAGCCATGCTGTTGTCGCCTCATGAGGCGCTGGTGTTGTTGGAATGCTTCAGGGGGCCCTATCAATCGGCGTCACTTGCATTCCGGGTGCCTCCTGGCAGGCCGGATCAGGCGGAGCGCGTGACGCTGGACCTGCCGTTGGAAGAGGCCCCGATCGACACGTTTTTCCGGGCCGGCTACGATCCCGCAACCCATATCTTCACCATGAAGGCCAATGGACGCGGCATCGGTGACTGCGGCATGTCGGCGTCCTGGTTCTTCGACGGCAAGGCCTTCCAACTCGCCGCTTACGCCAAGCAAGGCCGTTGCGGCGGCATCGTGTCCTGGCCCGTTCTCTGGCGGTCCGGCATCCGCGAGGCGCGGCCATGAAACGGCGCGCCCTTTTCAAGGGCGGTCGGGACGTCCTCTCGGGTGAAATCGTCCCGCCGCTGTGCGCCATAGAGACCTTGATCGGGTGCGGCCAAGCTTCCCGAGAAGGGATTGAAAACGAACAAAAAAAGAAGCCGCCCCGAGGGGCGGCTCAAGTTTAGGGAGGAAACGTCCAAGAAACGCAGAAGGACGTGCGCCAAACGCGCTCATCCTGCTGCACCGCGAAAGGTAGAGTCTCTGGCGCTGCGATGCAAGAGAAAAATGGGTTTCCCCGTTTTCCGCGTCTGGCGCGTATCCGGATCGATTCCCTCACAAATCAACGGACTCGCCGGGGGCGGGGGAAATTCTCTGCCTTCATGTTGCGGCGCAGCATAGTCGCCGTTTCGTGATGCGGTGCGGGGATGCGGCGAAGTCTGATCAGCCGGCGGCATCCCGCAGCAGGGGAATCGGCGGGGCGAAGAACGAGGCGCCGGTGACGGGCCGGGTGAAGTCCAGCAGGCGGTCGTAATGGCCCTCGCCGTCACGCTGCACCATGCGCGTCAGCATCCGGCGGAAGGGCGTCGGATCGCGGCAGTAGGCGATGAAGTAGAGTCCGGACTCGGAGGTGGTGCCATAGGGCATGCTGTGGCGGACGACCTCCAGTTCCTCGCCGTTCTCCTCGATGACGACGCGGGCGATGTGGGCCGTCGGCGGCTTGACGTCGTCGGCCAGTTCCTCGTCGCCGTCCTTGGTGCGGCCGATGGTCTTCTCCTGCTCCGCGACCGGATTCCCTTCCCAGCGGGGCAGATCGTGGACGTACCGCTGGAGGCTGACGTAGCTCCCCCCGGCGAAAGCGGGGTCCTCGTCCCCCACCAGCGCGACCTCGGCGCGTTCCCCGTCCTTCGGATTCTCGGTCCCGTCGACGAAGCCGGTCAGATCGCGCCCCCCCAGATACTTAAAGCCGTGGACTTCCTCGATCAGGCGCACATGCCCGCCCAACCGCCCCATGACCCTGCGCGCCAGCAGGAAATTCGCGTCATGGCGCGGCGAGTGGATATGGATGAACAGATCGGCCGGGGTGGCCGGAGCATGGCGCGGGCCGTCGTCGAGGGCGGCGAAGGGGACCAAGCCCCTGGGCATCCTGTCCCCGAACAGCGACGGCCACGCCGACGCGCCGATGGCGACCGCGCCGGTCAGGCGCGGCTCGGCCAATTCCTTTCCCAGGTCCGCCGTCATCCGCGGAAAATCGGCGATTGCCCGTCGGACGGAAGACGCCTTCCCCTCGACCACGGTCAAGGTGAGGAAAAGTCCGAAATCCCCCGTGTCGGCGCAGATCGCCGCCTGTGGTTCGGTCATGGTGGGCTCCTCTTGCATAGCGCGGCCCGACGACCGCAATCAAATGGCGCAACGCTGAGCTTTTGCGGAGACGTTTGTCTCCAACCTGCCGCACAGTAAAGACTACCGCATCCGTTCCTGGGCCGCGATGAAGCATTTCCCCGAACCTCGAGAACGCGACCCGTACTTACCATCCTTCAATTTCGTCGGGGGGCAACTCGCTTGAAAAGGGCAACGGCTTGCCGTCGGGTGGGGCGTGGTCGTCGAGGCGGAGCGAAATGGTCAAGTCGCCGAAGATCGGGGCCAGGGCGGCTCTCACGGCCCCGTCCGCGAAGACGGACAGCGCTCCCCATCCCGTCAGTTCGATCGAGCGGTCCGCCCTCTGGCGCAGGTGAAACCCCGCGAGGGGCAGGGGGGTCAAGGCCTTCGTCACGTCGATGGTGTTGACCGGACGCCCCCGCGAGTCCTCCAGCCGCACCGGCGGGCGGCCTTCCAAATCCCTCAAGGCGGGCGTTGCGCCGCTCAGGTCCAGGCTGGCGAAGTCGCCGGTGCGGTAGCGCAGGAGGGGGAGATAGTCGTTGAATCCCCCCGACAGGACGATCTCGCCCCGTTCACCGGGAGGCCGGGGGGTTCCATCGGAAGCCAGGATCTCGACGTAAAGGCGATGGGGAACGATTTCGTGGCCACGGGGGGTGGCGACCGCGATCATCCGGGATTCCGTCAGGGAGTAGACATCGATGACCGGGCAGGAGAAACGGCTCTCCAGCGCCGCCCGCGTCCCGGAGGTCAGGGCCATGGCCGTGCTCACCATCGCCTTGGGCCGGTGGCGAAGGGGGAGTTCGGCCAGACGGGCGAAGGCGAAGGGGTCGCCGGTCAGGATTTCCGGCGCCAGATCGTCCAGGAAACGGACCGGATCGTCCGGGTGCCGCCACTCGCCCGGAGCGAGGTTGATCTTGACGAAGCCGGCACCGTCGAGGAGCGTCGAAAGGGAAGCGTAGGTCAGGGTGGAGCGCTGGGCGCAGACGAGGACGATGGAGGTCCGCCCCCGCCCTCCGTCCAGGGCGATGCCGTGGCGGGCCAGGGCGTATTCCAAGGCCGGCAGGTAGCAGGCCGCCGCCACCGGGGACGAGGGGACCGCCATGGCCGGTCCGGTGCTGCCGGAGGTCGAGAAGGTCAGGACGTCGTGGGCCGGCAGGTCGTCGGGGATGAACTCCCACGGCGCGCTGGCGAGGTCGTTCCGGGTGGTGGTGGGAAGCCGGAAAAAATCGTCCGGGTCTCCCCCGCGTTTGCGATAAAAGGGCACCTGAGCGAGACAGCGGGCGGCGAGGGCCGCCAGCCAGGCCGGGGCCTCGCCGTGTCGCCAGGGGGCGCGTGGGGCGAACATATCCCGCCGGAACCGCCGCGCCTCCGCCAGCCCTTCGA
>JADGDA010000086.1 GCA_015228695.1 Alphaproteobacteria bacterium | reverse complement strand
TTTCCGGCACGGCCAGAAAACTTGAGGAATATGCGGCCATTCCACCACCTCCATCCGCTTGAGCGAAAACGCTCGTCCCGTCGCGGACCGTGTGCACCCCATACCCCAGGTATGATGATATCCCACACCGGCCCCAATGGCAATTCTATACCATAGCGGCAGTGTCAAGTATATAGAGATTTAGCATTTGTCTAATAAAAAAATTAACTCTTTGATATCTATTGGTATTTCTGATTGGAACTGCCATTTTTCCTGGGTTCTCGGGTGAACGAATCCCAGCAGATATGCATGCAACGCTTGTCTCTTGAAGGCGCGCAGCGCGGCGAGGGTTGTGGAAGAGGAGGAGGAGGCGCGGAGGGCCGAATTGCCTCGGGGGCGGCCGTAGAGCCGGTCGCCGACCAGCGGGTGGCCGATGCTGGTCATGTGGACGCGGATCTGGTGGGTGCGCCCGGTTTCAAGCCGGCACTCGATCAGGCTGGCGAGGGTTCCAAAGATTTTCACGACCCGGTAGCGGGTCCGCGCCGGCTTGCCGCCGCCGGACACGACGGCCATGGTCTTGCGATTGTTGGGGTTGCGGCCGATGTTCCCCTCGACGATCCCGCTCGTGGACGCGGGCACGCCCCAGACCACCGCCTGATAGGCGCGTTCCAGGGAATGGGCGGAAAACTGGGCGGCAAGGCCTTTGTGAGCCAGATCGTTCTTGGCGGCGACGATAAGGCCGCTGGTGTCCTTGTCGATCCGGTGGACGATGCCGGGCCGCCTCACCCCGCCGATTCCGGACAGGCTCTGGCCGCAGTGGGCGAGCAGCGCATTGACCAGGGTCGCGTCCGGACTGCCGGGAGCGGGATGGACGACCATCCCGGCGGGCTTGTCCACCACGATCAGATCGTCGTCCTCGTAGACGACCTCAAGGCGGATCGGCTGGGCGGCGGGGGTGTCGGGCTCGGGCTCGGGCACATCGACCCGGAGGATTTGCCCGGTCCTGACCCGATAGGCCGGATCGGTCCCGACCTCACCGCAGACGCTGACCCGTCCCGCCTCGATCAGGGATTTGAGGCGAGAGCGGGACAGGTCGGGCAGGGCCGTGGCCAGACACTTGTCGAGCCGCCCCCCGGCCTCCGCTTCCGATATGCGCACGGTGAAGGTATTGTCGTTGCCGTCGATCGTCATGTCCGTGGTGTGGACTCCCCTGGGAACGAAGGATGAGCGTAGCATGAAGGCGGTGAAGATTCTCGTGGCGGTCATGTCCGTTCTGATCGTGATCGGTCTGGGGCTGGTCGCCTATGGCGTCGGAGGGTCCCTGATGTCCGCGCCCTCCTCCGGGACGCCTCCTTCCCCGGCGGTTCCTCCGAAGCCGTTTTCCTCCACGGACCTGGGCCAACCGGCGGGAAGCCGCATCCGGGGGATGGAGACGGGCCGGGGCCGCCTCGCCCTTCTCGTCGAGGGAGGGGGACGGGACGACCGCGTGGTGGTGGTGGATTTGGAGAGCGGGGCGGTCCTGGGCACCGTGTCCCTGTCCCCTCCATGACCGGGGTCACGATACCGCCCGAGTGCCTGCGGACGATCGGGGACCTCGCGGAACGGGCCTACCCGGCCGAGTGCTGCGGGTTGCTGGTCGGATGCCGGGACGTCGACTCGGACGAGGTGCGGATCACCCGGATCGTCCCGAGCATCAACCTCCTGGCGGAGGAAACCCCTCGCCGGTTCGAGGTGGACCCGGCCCTGCGTTTCCGCCTCATGCGGGAGTTGCGGGGCGGCCCGGAGGAGATCGTGGGGCACTACCACTCGCACCCGGACGGTCCGGCCGTCCCCTCGGCCAGGGACGCGGAGATGGCCTTTGAGCCCGACCTGCTCTGGGTGATCGTCTCGGCCGGGGCGGGGGGAGCCACGGAGACGGCTGCCTATTTCCCCCTCCCGGAGGGGGGCGGATTCAGCCGCGCGCCGTTGTTGTAAACCTCCGGGCTTCCCTGAATCCTTTGGGCCGTGTACGATGCGCCACGGGAATTCTTGGAGCAGAATCGCCATGCCTTATTCGCAGGATATCAGCCGCGAAACGCCGGGAGCCTTTCTTTTTCTGGTCGACCAGTCCATGTCCATGAACAAGCCCTTCGGCGCCGACGACGCGGGGAACCCGGTGCGGCGGTCCGTGGTCGTGGCGGACGCCTTGAACAGCACGCTGGAGGAACTGGTCAACCGCTGCATGCGCGACGAGGGTGTCCGCGATTACTTCGACATCGGCGTCATCGGCTACGGCAAGACCAACCGTCCGACGTTCTGCTGGGAAGGCGGCCTCACCGGGCGGAGCATGGTCCCGATTTCCGAGGTCGCATCCCATGCCCGGCTGGAGGAAATCCAGGTCCAGTCCTCCATCCGCGACCAGATCACCACGGAAACCATCGCCGTTTCCCGGTGGATCAGCCCGGCGGCCTATGACAGCACCCCGATGAAGGCGGCGTTCACCCTTGCCCGGACGACCCTGGAGGAGTGGATTTACCGCCACCCCACCTCGTTCCCGCCGATCGTCATCAACATCACCGACGGCATGGCCAACGACGTCGATTCGGAGGAGGAACTGCTGATCACCTCCCGCCGCCTCACCGGCCTGAAGACCAGCGACGGCAACGTGCTTCTGATCAATTGCCACATTTCGGGCGTGGAGGATCAATCCGTGGTCTTCCCGTGGAGCCCGATGCAGCTTCCCAAGGACCCCTACGCCCGGCTTCTGTTCGAAATGTCGAGCGAGATGTCCGACCGGCACAAGGCCATCATCTGCGAAATCTTCGACCGCGATCTGAGCGCGACGCCGACCATCCGCGGCATGGCCTACAACGCCGACGCGGTCTCGCTGGTCAGACTGCTCGACATCGGCACCCGGCAGGCGTTTTCCTTCCCGACGGAGCCGCAGGACTTCAATCCCGGAGCGGGTCCGCGCCCGGCCGCGTTCCCGGATGACCGCTATTCGTAGGCGGGTGCGCGCCGCGACGAGGAACCGCCATGGCCTTCCCCATCATCAATGATTACAAGGCGGCCTTCCGCAACCCGTCGAGCCGGTTCGCCACCCTCCGGCTGACGCCGATGCTCGACGCGAAGGGAAGCCCGGCGTTCATGGCGGGAAACTTCGCCGCCGTCTTCAAGGCGGTCCTCGACGGACGCGAGGCCGGGGAGGAGGAGACCGGGGGGGAGGAAGCCGTCCGCGAGGTCGCGGTCAAGTGCTTCATCCGCGATCTGCCCGACCTGGAAAAGCGCCATCAGGCCATCGAGGACGTCATCGGACGGTCCCGGTCGCCCTATTTCATCGACCTGCGCTTCCTGCCCGGTGAACTCTTCGTGAAATCCACCATCGCCGGCAACGGCGCCTATCCGGTGGTCCTGATGCCGTGGATCGAAGGGCGGACCATGGACAAGGTGCTGGGCCTTCTCTGCGAGAAAAAGCACAAGAAGGGCTTGGCCGCGTTGACCCGCTCCTTCGCCAAGATGTGTCTCGGCCTGCTGTCCATGGGGGTCGCCCACGGGGATTTGAAGCACGACAACGTGATCGTGACCCCCGGAGGACAGTTGAAGCTCATCGACTGCGAGGCGATGTACGTCCCCGCCCTCAAGGGTCTGCCGTCGATCCTGCTGGGCGGCGTGAACTATCAGCACCCCGGACGGGACGAACGCCAGTTCGGTCCCGCCCTCGATCATTTCTCCATGCTGGTGATGGTGCTGTCGCTGCGCGCCCTGACCCTGGAGCCGGAACTGTACGGCCGCTACAACACCGGCGAGAACATCATCCTGACCCGGCAGGACCTCGTCTTCCCGCGCCGGTCCCAGTTGCTTTCCTTTCTCTCGGAAAACGAGGACGCCCTGATCCGGGACTGGACGAAGCGGCTGACGGCGGCGTTGGCCTCGGACTCCGTCGCGGTCTCCGGCCTGGAACGCCTCCTGCGCCAGGCCCGCGACGCGACGGCGGACCCCGTCCAGGGAAACATCGGCGGCCTTTTGTCCTTGTTCCGCTTCGGGGGCGGGTAAGCGCATTTTTCGAAAGAGTCCGCATGCGTCTGTCATGGAATGAAATCCGCGCCCGAGCCGCCGCCTTCGCCGGGGAGTGGGCGGGGGAAGGGTACGAGAAGGGCCAGACGCAACTGTTCTACCGGGACTTCTTCGATGTGTTCGGCGTCCCGGTGCGCCGCGTCGCAACCTTCGAGGAACCGGTCAGAAACCTGGGCGACAGACGCGGGTTCATCGACCTTTTCTGGAAGGGAGTCCTGCTGGTCGAGCAGAAAAGCGTCGGCCGTGACCTTGGGAAAGCCAGGACCCAGGCCCTGGACTATTTCCCGGGGCTGAAGGATGCGGACCTTCCCCGCCATGTCCTGCTGAGCGATTTCCAGAACTTCGAGCTGATCGACCTGGAAGAGGGCCAGGAAATCGCTTTTCCTCTCGCCGACCTTCCGAAACACGTCGAGAGGTTCGGTTTCATCCTCGGTGTACAGAAACGATCCTTCAAGGACCAGGACCCGGTCAACATCCAGGCGTCGGAGCTTGTCGGCAAGCTGCACGACGCGCTCAAGGAAGCGGGCTATATCGGCCACGATCTGGAGCAATTCCTGGTCCGGACCGTGTTCTGCCTGTTCGCCGACGACACCGGCATCTTCGACCCCCGCGACATCTTCCTCGACCTTTTGGAGAACCGCACGCGGGAGGACGGCTCCGACCTGGGGGGCTGGTTGGCGCAGTTGTTCCAGACACTGAACACGCCGGCCGACAGGCGCGCCAAGACGCTCGATTCCGACTTGGCGCGTTTTCCTTATGTCAACGGCGACCTGTTCCATGATCCGCTGCTGATCCCATCCTTCGACGCCGGGATGCGCAAGCGGCTGATCGAAGCCTGCCAGTTCGACTGGTCGGGCATTTCACCCGCCATTTTCGGTTCCCTTTTCCAGTCGGTGATGGACGGGAGGGAGCGTCGGGCACAAGGCGCGCATTACACCACCGAGAAGAACATCCTGAAGGTGATCGAGCCCCTGTTTCTCGACGATCTGCGAGCCGAGTTCCGCCACCTGAAGGCCCGCAGGGACAGCCGCCGCCGCCCCGATCTGCTGAAGTTTCAGGAACGGCTGGGACGATTGCGTTTCTTCGACCCGGCCTGTGGCTGCGGCAACTTTCTCATCATCGCCTATCGGGAACTGCGTTCCCTGGAAATCGAGGTGATGAAGGAGGTGTATACGGGCAACCAGTTGGACGCCCTGGCCGAATCCCTGTCGGTGATCGACGTCGACCAGTTCTACGGCATCGAACTGAGCGAGTTTCCTGCCCGCATCGCCGAAACGGCGCTGTGGATGATGGACCACATCATGAACAACCGGCTCAGCCTGGAATTCGGCCAGACCTACGTCCGGATTCCGCTGAAGAAATCGCCTCATATCCGGCATGGCGACGCGCTGGAAACCGATTGGACGTCGTTGCTGCCACCGGAGGAATGCTCCTATATCCTCGGCAATCCGCCCTTCGTCGGCGCCAAGTACCAAAGCGAAGGCCAGCGCGCCCAGGTGCACCGCATCGCCGCCCTGAGCAAAAGCGGCGGCACCCTGGATTACGTGACGGCTTGGTTCATCAAGGCCGGAGAGTACGTCCGGCAAGGCGGGGCGCGCATCGGCTTCGTCGCAACCAATTCCATCACTCAGGGAGAACAAGTGGCCCAGTTGTGGCCGATCCTGTTCGACCGCCTGAAGCTGGACATCGCCTTCGCCCATCGCACCTTCGCCTGGGGCTCGGACGCGCGCGGCATGGCCCATGTGCATGTGGCCGTCATCGGCCTGACCCGGCGGGACGACGCGCCGCCGGAAAAGCGGCTTTTCTCTTACGACGACGTCAACGGCGAACCCCACGAAAGCCGCCATGCGGCCCTGTCGCCCTATCTGTTCGACGCCGGAAGCCTCGCCGACCCGCACATCGTCGTGCGCAAGACGGCAAGGCCCCTGAACGGACTGCCGCAGCTCATCATCGGATCGAAACCCATCGACGGGGGCCGCTTCATCTTCACCGACGACGAGCGGGAGAACTTTCTGGCGAAAGAACCGGCCGCGGCGTCCTTCTTCCGCCCCTATGTCGGAAGCCGGGAGTTTCTGAACGGCGGAGATAGGTGGATTCTCGCCCTCCACGACGTCGCCCCGGACGTTCTCGCCAAACTGCCTCTGGTGAAAGACCGCATCGCCAAGGTCCGGGCACTGCGGCTTGCCAGCAAAAGCAAACCGACACGGGCGCTTGCCGCAGCCTCGACCCAATACCATGTCAACGTCATCCCCACCGCGCCCTTTCTCGTGGTGCCCAAGGTAAGTTCCGAGCGGCGGGAGTATGTGCCGATCGGCTGGATGGAGCCGCCGACGGTCCCGAGCGATCTTGTCTTCGTGTCAAACACGGCGAGCATACCTCTCTTCGCCCTGCTGACATCGGCCATGCACATGAGCTGGCTGCGCCATATCGGCGGGCGGTTGGAAAGCCGCTACCGCTACTCCATCGGCCTTGTCTACAACACCTTCCCGATGCCACCCGACGAGGTCAAGCTGGGCAAGCTGGAACCTCTGGCCCAGGCCGTGCTGGACGCCCGCCGCGCCTATCCCGACGCGACTCTGGCCGTCCTTTACGATCCCGACCTGATGCCGGCCAACCTGCGGAAAGCCCACCGGGCGCTCGACCGCGCCGTTGACCGGCTCTATCGGAAGCATGCCTTCGCCTCGGACCGGGAGCGCGTCGAACATCTTCTCGGCCTGTACGAAAAGATGGTGGCCCCGATCACGGCGGCGGCAAAGGGAAAAACCCGACGCCCCCGGATGAAATCCCCGAAGGAAAGATAGGACTACAGGATGTCGCCGCAGGAGTTTTTAGAATCGGTTGTCCTTCCGAACATGGACGAATTCCGCAAAGGCGATGATCTCCGTCGCGCGTTCAACGCCATAGCGGCCGTCGATGCTCTTGCTGCGCATATCTCCCAAAATGTCTCACCACAAGAGAAGGATGACAGCCGCTTCAGGCAGAATTTGGCTGACAAGAATGAGGATTTCAAACTTGTCCGTGACATGGCGAAAGCGCAAAAACATGTCCGCCTGGATCGCGGAAACCCGGTGCTGAAAGAGGCGGATCGGATTAAGCTTCGCAGTCTTGGATGGGGCGAGGGGGAATGGGGAGCCGGCCTCTGGGGTGGTTCCCCGCAGGTGGTCGTGGAGATGGACTCAGGAGAGACACAGATCGTTGGCGCTGTGCTCGAACGGGCACTGGCGTTTCTTAAGACCATCATCCCACCCACGCCGGCCACCCACGACCGTACAGATGGTGATGGGCGGGGTGAGGGCGCGCCACCGTAATAGCCTCACCCCCAGGATCCGTTTCCAGGACAAGGAATCCAGGTTAACCAAAGGTTAGTTTGTGTAGCTTCGACATCCCGCATCACAGCCAATGGTCGCAATGCGCGGGCTTGACCCGCGCATCCACGGGTCTCCTTCTGGCACGGACCAGACGGCGAGGCGTGGGTGGCCGGGTCGAGCCCGGCCACGACGGCTTTGGGGGGAGGAGAAAGGCGACGCAAATTAACTTTTCGTTAACCTGGGTTCGGAACCCACGATCTGTTTCCGACCCCATTGACCTCGCCCGCCGAGAGACTAAACTGCGCCGACAGGGCGGGGCGGGGTGTCCGTCGATGTCGAAGCCCGTGCGAAACGAGGTCGTTCCGATAGATGTCAGAGTGCGTCGATCCCCCCGAGGGTCTTGACGTCTCCGCGATTACCACGGAGGCGGGTCTTTTGGGCGAAATCGCCCGCGAGGCCGAAAAGATCAAGCAGACCATGCGGGAGGGCAGGCTTCCGTCGAAGGATGATATCCGCCTGATTTCGTTCCTGGCCGGGGAGGTCCGCAGGCGGATCGAGTCGCTTACCACCGCGCAGATGGCCGAACTGGACGCCATGCGCAGGAAGGCCCGCATGCTGGAGACCAAGCGGTGGATTCATGAGCTGGCGTCCGAGACCAAGGCGCTCCTCGACGAATTCCGCAATCCCAAGGTCGGCCTGTCCCTGTCCCGGTTCTCCCAGGCGGAGGTGCGCATCTCCCAGGCCTACATCCGGGCGAAGGAGGAGGGGTGGGACGACGACATGGTCGCCCTGCTGAAGGAAACGGACGCGAATCTGCAAAACATCAAGAAGCTGACCCGGGCCAGCATCAGCCTGCCGACATTCTGATACCAACGGTCATTGAGAATGACCGTTGGAGGTTCCCTCAATCGCCGGGCGCGCCCGTCCGGGCGCTTGGCTTTCGGCGCAGGAGCGCCGGCCCGCGTTGCGGGCTCCAGCGGTCGTTGGAAACAACCGCCGGCATGACCCGCCGTTCCCCCTTATCCTCCGAAGCGGGGGGAAGCGTCAGGGCCTGATGGAGAAGGTCGGCCACCCCCTGACAGTCGGCGACATGGCGGCGGGGCGGGTGAGTCCCGAACTCGCCCTCTTCCGGCGCGGAAGCCCTGACCAGCACCGGCAGGCATCCCGAGGCGTGGGCGCATTCCATGTCGGTGAAGCCGTCGCCGACGAACCACACATGCTCCCCCGGCTCGATCCCCGATCCCGCCAGGGCCATCACCGCCGGATCGGCCGCCGGTTTGTCCCGTTCGGCGTCGAGGGCGCCGACGATCCGTCCAAAGTGGCCGCCCCAACCCAGATGCTCGACTTCCTGCCGCAGGTGGTCGCCGATCTTGTTGCTGACGATGGCGGCGTACAGATTCCATTCCCGGAGCCGGACCAGCAAGGACTCGGCCCCCGGCATCACCCGCAGCATTTGCAGGTGAACGGCGGCGAAGCTGGCGTAGAACACGTCCCGCGCCTCCATCCAACGGTCGCCGAACGTCTGGGGGAAGGAATCGCGCATCGACGGCCCGAGGCTCGCGCGGAACTCGTCGAAGGTCTGCTCCGGGTGGCCCATGGCCCGGAAGGTCGCGTTGAGCGCCGCGTGGATGCAGGGCCAGGTGTCCACCAGGGTGTTGTCCCAATCGAACAGCACCGCGCGCGGACGGACGAGAGGAACATTCACCATGACGCGCCTCCCGCCGCCAGATGCTCCAGGTACATCCGCCGCAAGGTCCGCGTCACCGGACCGGGGCGACCGTCGCCGACCCCCATCCCATCGACCGTCACCACCGGCATGACGAAGGTGGTGGTGCTGGTGAGGAACGCTTCCGCCGCCGCCTTGGCCTCCGCCAGGCCCTGCCCGACCGCGTCAGGGGGCAGAACGACAACGAAGGAGGGCTGCCCGGACGTTGCCGGCACCCTGTAAAAACGCCTCTGCGAGCCGTCGCCGGACAGGGGGACCGTGTCGCTGCCCAAAGCGCCAACGCCCAGACGTCGCAAAATATCGTCAACAGACAATCGTATCACTGACCCT
>JADGDA010000085.1 GCA_015228695.1 Alphaproteobacteria bacterium | reverse complement strand
GCCAACAAATGTATTTCCACCTGCCATAAGAACTTGTATACCGTTAACAGTATTCGTATCTGCTCCCCATATTCCTAGCACTTTTCCATATGCAAGGTTTCCGCCAGCATCGTCCCCGCGCCCCGCTCCGTGAACAGGGTGAACAGATTGGCCGGGGTCAGTCCGGTTTCCAGAACCCGCTCCTCCACCGGGCCTCCCGACAGGGCGACCGCGTAGGTCAGACGGGTTCCCACCGGCCAATGCAGCCCCCGCTCCAAGGCGGCGCCGACGGTGGGGGTCTCGATCCTGTCACCCTCCTTCGGAATGGCGTCCAGCAGGAACCGGACCCGGCCCTCCTCCTGAACGCAGACGCCGCTCAGGTGAAACGGCCGGGTCGGACTGCCCAGGGCGAAACCGGTTTGGACGTGAAGGTGGATATGGGGTTGGGGCGAGCGCCCGGAATTGCCGCACCGGCCGACCTGCCGGCCGGGCGCGACGCCCTCGCCGAGAACGACGGAAAGACTGCCCTGCTGAAGGTGCGCGAGCAGGACGTAGTCGTCCCCGCCGATGGCGATCAGAACGTGATTCCCCCAGTTCCGGGCCAGATCGACTTCGCCGGGCGCGTTATCCGGCATGTCGTCGCGGCAGGCCACGACCTGCCCCCAGACCGGGGAACGCACCGGCAGACCGAAGCAGAAGAAATCCTCGCTGCGCTTGCCGTCGCCACGATGGGCCTTGCCGTCGATCAGACGGTGAAAGTCCAGGGCATGCTGCCAGGGCCGCCGGTGGGTGTGCCGCCCCTCGAACCCCTGATACAGGTCCCAACGCCCGAGGAACGGCGCCCGGAGGGCGATGCTGTGGGGGGACAGACCACGGGCGTCGGCTTGGCGGCGGGCGTCCAGGGTGCGCTCGGGCAACCCTGCGGGCCGCCAATGGCGCGCCCACGTCCGCCCCCGCTCCCCCCTCAACGTCAGCATCACCAGCCAGGTGGTCACCAGATAGGGCAACGCCAGCGGCGGCAACGCCATGAACCACAGGACGTTGAACAGCGAGACGGAAACCAGGGTGGCGCAGGCGGCGGCGAACAGGGCGACGAGGGTGGCGCGCCCGCTCGGCAGGGCGAACAGGCCCCCGGTCATGATCGCGGCCATCATGGCGGCGGAAATGGCGGAGTTGCCCGACAGGCCGGAGGCGGGAATCCCCAGCCCCCACAGAAGGACCTCCGCCAGGGCGCCCGCCAGGACGGCCAGCAGCACCAGCGTCCGCGACGACAGCATCAAGGCCGCCAGCACCAGGAGGCCCCCGGTAAGGGTGCGGGTCAGATAGATGCCCCCCATGGCCTGTACGACGTCATGGACCGGAGCCGGGAGCCAGCCCACGGGCGTCGGCGGGGAGGAAAGCGCGAACGGCAACCCCATGGCGCGCCCAACCGCCATCAGCCCGCCGCCGACGATGACGAAGGAGCCCGACAGCAGCGGCAGACCCTGCCGCCTCAACACGTCGCCGAGCCACGCCGACACCAGCACGGCCAGGGGCCCCGCGCACAGCCCGAGCGCCACCGTCCGCCAGGACGGCGCGAAGAGGAGTCCGATCACCAGACCGGAGAACACCCCGTTGACCACCTCAAGCCCGCCGGCCACCGTGGACAGGGCCAGCCAGCGCCGCCAGAGCAGGGTGGACATCCCCCCGAGAAGTCCGAGAAGCCCGACCCAGGGCTGTAGCATCGTGCAGGCGACCAACAGCAAATTGGCCGATGGACGGGTAAAAAAGAGAAAGGAACCGTATCCATGGACGAGATCGTGAACGAACCGGCGCACGCCGGAGATACGGTCTTCCATGTCGGTTCCCATATCACGGCCGGTGGCCGTAACCCTTTGCCCGTATTTCGGCGGCAGCTTACAGGAGTCTCACGAGAATCGTGTTGAAAATCGGGCCAAAGTGGACACAATGCCCCCTCGCGATCAAGGGGTTTTGTCGCGAACCCAAACAACCGCGCCGGCATTGGAAAAGGGCGGAGCGATGGCTTCCGATCCGCAGGCTTTTTTGAGGGATCTGATCGAGCGGCAGCGGTTGCAGTCCCTGGCCGTCAGTTCCACCGGGTTTGCCTTCGACCCCCGTTCGGGGCAGAGTTTCACCATCAACCGCACCGGTCTCGCCACCCTGGAGCACCTGCGCCGCACCGCCGACATCGACGAAACGGTGTCGGCCCTGTCCACCCGCTACGGCGTTCCGGCGGACATGGTCCTCGGCGCGGTCGAAGTCTTCGTCCGTCAACTGGCGCGATATCTTGTCTGATCCCACCGGTTGGCGCACATGGACGGTGGCTCTCACCGGGATGAACGCCAAGCCCGACAACCCCGGACCGGGATTGGCCGTGGCGCGTTGCCTGCGCGGCCTGCCGGATTTCGCCGGCCGCCTGATCGGGCTGGGCTACGATGCGCTGGACCCCGGCCTTCACCACGGGTTGCTGGACGCGGCCTACCTGTTGCCGTACCCGACATCCGGCGCCGACGCCCAGTTCGAGCGGCTGACCGGCGTGCGGGAGAATGAACGAATCGACGTCGTCATCCCCTGCCTCGACGCCGAATTGACCAATTTCGCCCACAACGAGACCCGGCTCCTTTCCCTGGGCATGCGGACGCTGGCTCCGACCCGCGAGCAGATCAAGGGACGGGCCAAGGACAATCTTCCGGCCTTGTGCCGCCGGCTGTCCATCGCCGTTCCCGACACCCGGCCGGTGACCGACCCGTCGTTCTTCGACCGCTGCACGGACGACGGCTGGACCTATCCGCTGGTCGTCAAGGGAATCTACTACGACGCCGCCATCGTTCATGACCCGGCCGAGGCCAAGGCCGCCTTTCACCGCATCGCCGACCAATGGGGCTATCCGGTCCTGGCCCAGGAGTTCGTGCCGGGCTATGAGGTCAATCTGGTCGCCGTTGGCGACGGGCGGGGCGGCATGGTCTCCCCGGTGATGATGCGCAAGAAGGCGCTGACGGAAAAAGGCAAGGCCTGGGCCGGAATCGCCATCGACGACGACGACCTGGAACGGCTTGCGTCCAGGATCGTCCGGGCGTTGAACTGGCGCGGGCCGCTGGAGGTGGAGGCCCTGCGCGGCGACGACGGGCTTCTTTACCTCATCGAGGTCAATCCGCGCTTTCCCGCCTGGGTCTACCTCAGCCACGGCGTCGGCCGCAACCTGCCCGCCATGGTCCTGCGCCTCCTGGCCGGAGAGACCGCCTTCGACCCGCCACCTCCACGGCCGGGCACCCTGTTCATCCGTTACGCGGAGGAAGTGATCGTCCCCCTCGGCCAGTTCGAGGCCATCCTGATCGATGGAGCCGTCAGAACCGGCTCCGGCAACCGGAAAGACCCCTGACGATGGAAGATTCGGATCGCGGCGACGACGACGCATGGGAGCCGCCCTTCATCCAGCCGCACCGCCACGACATCAACAAGTTCGGCCGCTACGCTTCCCCCGACCAGGAGCGGGCGCGCATCGACGGCCACGATATCGAGGATCTGGCGGCGGCTTATGGCTCTCCCCTGTTCGTCGCCTCCGAGCGGCGGCTGCGCGAGAATGTGCGGCGAATCCGCCAAGCCTTCGAAAACCGTTACGAGGGGACGGTGGTCCATGGCTGGTCGTACAAGACCAACTATACCAGCGCCCTCTGTTCCATCCTGCATCAGGAAGGGTCGTGGGCCGAGGTGGTGTCGCGCTTCGAGTACGAGAAGGCGCGCTCCCTCGGCGTTCCCGGCCGGCGGATCATCTTCAACGGTCCGCACAAGCCCCGCGAAAGCCTGGAGCGCGCCATCGCCGAGGAGGCCCGTCTGCATGTGGACCACCTGGACGAGTTGTCCCTGATCGAGGCCATCGGGCGGGATCGGGGCGAATGCGTGCCGGTGACGCTGCGGCTGAATTTCAACACCGGCTATACGGACCCGTGGACACGCTTTGGATTCAACCTGGAGTCGGGTCAGGCTCACGAGGCGGCGGCGCGGGTGCGGCGCAGCCGGCATCTGCGGCTGACGGGGCTGCACAGCCACATCGGCACCTTCATCCTCGAACCCCGCGCCTACGGGGAACAGGCGCGGCTCATGTGCCGCTTCCTCGCCGAGGCGGAAGCCGACGGGCACACCGGAATCGATACCCTCGACATCGGGGGCGGCTTTCCGTCGATGAATGCCCTCCAGGGGATCTACCTGCCCCCCGAACAGGCGGTCCCGGAGGTGGACGATTACGCCGCCGAAGTCTGTGCGGCCCTCAAGGAGGGCCTGGACGGCCGCCCTCCCCCGACCCTGATCCTGGAAAGCGGGCGGGCGGTGGTCGACGACGCCGTATCCCTGATCGCGACCGTGACCGGGACCAAGCGGTTGCCGGACGGGCGGCGGGCGGCGATCCTCGACGCCGGGATCAACATCCTGTTCACCGCCCTGTGGTACCATCACCCGGTCAAGCTGGCCCGGCCGAAAACCGGCGAGCCGGAGGAGACGGTCCTTTACGGCCCCCTGTGCATGAACATCGACGTGGTCCGCCAAAGCGTCCGCCTGCCCCCGCTCGTGGTCGGCGACAGACTGGTGATCAACCCCGCCGGAGCCTACAACAACACCCAATGGATGCAGTTCATCGAGTATCGCCCTCCGGTGATCCTGACGCATCGGGACGGCGGGCTCTCGGTGATCCGCGACGGCGAGGGTCTCGACGACCTGTGCCGGCACGATCACGTTCCCCCGCATCTGGCGCCCCCCCTTGATTGATGTGGCGGGAGGGGGCATCTCCACCTATATTCGTTCCAGCGTGGTCTTCACGCATCCTCCGCCGAGGAGAAAAAACATGCGCACTTTTTTCGTGGGTTTCGTGATCTCGTTCGTTGCCGCGACGTCGGTGTCGGCCCAACAGAACTCGACCGCCCCGGCCTCGTCCGTCTCGATGGAGGTCGGACGCCACGCCAGCGGCATCGCCGCCGACGCGGCCCGGCCAGCGACGGCGGGCGCCGTGGACGCCAGCCGCAAGGAGGCCGCCAAGGCGGCGGAGGCCATGGAGAAATCCATCCCCACGGACCAACCCGGCTCCACCCCGGCCGCGAAGGAAAAATAGGGCCGGGCGCGAGGAAGCCGGCCAGGGCAATTGGGTGAGGGAACAAAAAACAAGCCGGTTCCTTGTTTACACGGAGATGCGACATGAGCATCGATGCCCAACTGATCGACCAGCGCGTCGAAGGTGTGGTCGGTCAGGTCGGTGAGCGCCTCCAGACCGAAATCAAGATCAGGAACGACCTCGACAAGCTGAAATCGGCCGCCTTTGTCTTCCTGGTCGCTCAGACTCTCATGGAGTTTGACGACGACGAGGCCATGGACGGGCTGGTCGAGGGGGGTGGCGATTTCGGCATCGACGCCGTCTATTTCGGCGCACCCGACGACGGTGAGTTCCAGGTGACGCTGATCCAGGGCAAATATAAGCGCACGATGGACGCTGACGGGACGTTCCCGGAAGCTGGCCTCGTCAAGATGTTCGACGCGATCCGCACCATCTTCAACCCCGCAGCCCCCTATACCGCCAACGACCGGCTGAAAACGCGGGTGGAAGAGATTCGATCCCTGATCCGGGAGGGCAACATCCCTTTGGTCCGTGTCGTCCTGTGCAACAATGGCCTCAAGTGGAATGCGGACTGCCAACTGCGTATCGACAATTCCGGGTTGGGCAATCTGGTCAAGTGGGAATATGCCGGACCAGGCGAATTGATCGGACTGCTGCGAAAGAAGAAGGACATACAGACCAAAGTTCAACTGACTGGTCGCGCCTTTGTCGAGGATTACGCCTTCATGCGCGCCATGGTCGGGCGTATGTCCGTTTCCGAACTGGCCCGCCTGTTTAACGAGCATGGCGATGTCCTCTTGGACCGTAATATCCGCCGCTACCTGGGCCTCACCGTACGGGTCAACGAGCAGATCGCAGCGACCTTGAAAGATCCGGAGCAGCGGGGGAAGTTTTATTTCTACAATAACGGCATCACCATCGTCTGCACCAAGTTCGCCTACAATGCCCTAACGGAAAAGGACTGGATCGTCCAGATCGCCGGCATGCAGATCGTCAATGGCGGCCAGACATCCAAGACCATCCAGAAGATCCAGGAAGAGGTCGGCCTGGAAATCGGTTCCGCCCAGGTCATGGTCCGTATTTACGAGTTGCCGGTAGAGGACGAGGAGACCGTCCAGCGCATCACCGAGGCAACCAATAGCCAGAGCCCAGTTGACCTGCGTGATTTGCGTTCCAACGATGCCAGACAGAAGAACCTGAGCGACTCCATTCAGCCGCTGGGCTTCACCTACCGGCGTCAGCGCTTCGACCCTGCCTCCAGCCCAACGGCAGACATTACCAGCACTACGGCTGCGGAGGCGGTGCTGGCCATTTGGCGCCATCGCCCCCACTCCGCCCGTTTCGCCTCCAAAGATCATTTCGGCAAGTTCTACGACCTGATTTTCACGACGGACCTAAACGGCTCCCAGGTGGTGGTCGCCGTTCTGCTGTTGCGGATTGCCGAGAACAAGCGCAAACGGCCGCCGGAGGGCGCGCCGGATTTTCTTCAGTACGGGTCACGCTTCATCGCAATGCTGATGGGCATGTATCTGCTGGAGGGTTTGGGAACCGACCTTCCCGGCCTGACCCATAAGAATTTTGCGCAGGCGCGCGGCCTGATTGAGAACGAGGGTGAGGAATATTTCCGTCGCGCGTTGACCCGGATCGCCACGGAACTGGAGGCTGAATTCGGCGATACCGCACAAACTCTCCAGAAACTGTCCGCTACCTTTCGGCGGGCCGATCTTGTGGAGAAACTCCGCGACGGTAAAACCATCGCCATCGAGGTGCCCGTCCCCGGCTGAATTGACATGACCCGGGAAATCCCTTCCCCACCCCGTCGCGGCAGTGGTGGCGGGGGGTGGCTGTCGTTATACTCGCGGCGGTTCCGGGGTTGATCGACAGGAGACGGGCGGTGAAAGAGGCGCGGGGGAAACGGACCGAAACGGCGACGGGTCTTCCGGTCGCGACGCTGTTGCCCCATCCGGTGTCGGTATCCTTCGAGTTCTTCCCCCCCAAGACCGAGAAGATGCAGACCCAGCTTTGGGAATGCATCGCCCGTCTGGAGCCGCTGGCCCCCAAGTTCGTCTCGGTGACCTATGGCGCCGGCGGCGGCACCCGCGAGCGTACCCACGACACGGTGGTCCGCATCCGCCGGGAAACCTCCCTCGCCCCGGCGGCCCACCTCACCTGCGTCGGCTCCACCCGCGAGGAGGTGGACGAGGTCGCGCGCCATTACTGGGAGTCCGGAATCCGCCACATCGTCGCCCTGCGCGGAGACCCGCCGGAGGGCGAGCACGGATACCGCCCCCATCCGGGCGGCTATGCCTATGCCGTGGATCTGGTCCAGGGCCTGCGGAAGGTGGCCGATTTCGAAATCAGCGTCGCCGCCTATCCCGAGACCCACCCCGACGCTCCCAGTCCGGAATTCGACCTGGACAACCTGAAGCGCAAAATCGACGCCGGGGCCACCCGCGCCATCAGCCAGTATTTTTTCGACGTGGACGCCTTCCGCCGCTTCATGGACCGGGTCCGGGCGGCGGGAATTTCGGTGCCGGTGGTTCCGGGCATTCTCCCGGTGACCAACGTCGCCACGGTGATCCGCTTCTCGAAAGCGTGCGGGGCTTCGGTGCCCCCATGGATGCTGCAATTGTTCGAGGGCCTGGACGAGGACCCGGATACCCGCCGGCTGGTGGCGGCGACGCTCGCGGCCGAACAGTGCCGCGCCCTGGCCGCCGACGGCATCAACGAGTTCCATTTCTACACCCTGAACCGGGCGGACTTGGTCTTCGCCATTTGCCATATTCTCGGCGTCCGTCCCCATTCCACCGAAGCGAGCGTTTCCCGATGAGCCTGATTCTCGATCATCTGTCCCGGCGCGTATTGCTGTGCGATGGCGGCATGGGGTCCCTGATCCAGGCCATGGACCTGTCCGTGGACCAGGACTTCCAGGGAAGGGAGAACTGCACCGAGATTCTGGTGGAGTCCCGGCCCGACGTCATCCGCGACATCCACGGGCTCTATTTCGCGGCCGGAGCCGATTGCGTCGAGACCGACACCTTCGGCGGCTCGCCGGTCACCCTGGCGGAGTTCGACCTCGCCGACCGGGCCTTCGCCCTCAACAAGCGCGCGGCCGAGGTGGCGCGCGAGGCCATGGAGCCCTTCCGCGACGGACGCGAGCGGTTCGTCCTCGGCGGCGTCGGCCCCGGCACCAAGCTGCCCAGCCTCGGGCATATCGATTACGACACCCTGGAGGCGGGATATCTGATCCAGTGCGAGGGGCTGATCGCCGGAGGGGTGGACGCCATCCTGATCGAGACCTGCCAGGACCCTTTGCAGATCAAGGCCGCCGTCAATGGGGCCAAGGGCGCGCGGAGCAAGCTCGGCGCGGCGACTCCGATTTTCGTCCAGGTGACGGTGGAGACCACGGGCACCCTTCTGGTCGGCGCCGACATCGCCGCCGCCGCGACGGTGATCGAGTCCCTCGGCGCGGACATGATGGGGCTGAACTGCGCCACCGGTCCCCACGAGATGGCCGAGCACGTCCGCTGGCTGAGCCGGAACTGGCCCCGGCTGATTTCCGTGCAGCCGAACGCGGGCCTGCCCGAACTGGTGGACGGCAAAACCCGCTATCCCCTGGCCCCGGCCGATCTCGCGACTTGGCACGAGCGGTTCCTGTCCGAGGACGGCATCAATCTGGCGGGCGGATGCTGCGGCACCACCCCCGACCACATCGCCGCGGTGGACGCCATGCTGCGCCGGGTCGGCGGGGACAAGGGACGGCCCGCGCCGGTCAGGCGCTCGGTGCATTGGGTGCCGGCGGTGGCGTCCCTGTACGGCCAGACCCCGTTGCGCCAGGAGAACGCCTTTCTCTCCATCGGAGAGCGCTGCAACGCCAACGGGTCGAAGAAATTCCGCCAGTATCAGGAAGCCAAGGACTGGGACGGGGCTGTTTCCATGGCCCGCGAGCAGGTCCGGGAGGGCTCCCATACCATCGACCTCAGCACCGCCCTCGTCGGGGGGGACGAGATCGGCGACATGATCGAGGTGGTCGGGCGCATGCGGGGCTCGGTGAACGCGCCCCTGGTGATCGATTCCACCGAGACCCCGGTGATCGAGGCGGCGCTGAAACTTTACGGCGGCAAGGCGATCATCAACTCCATCAACTTCGAGGACGGCGAGACCATGGCGGGGGAACGCCTCGCCCTCGCCCGCAAGTTCGGCGCGGCGGTGATCGCGCTCACCATCGACGAACAGGGAATGGCCAAGGACGTTCCCTCCAAGCTGCGGATCGCGCACCGGCTGTACGACTTTTCCGGCAACCGCCACGGCCTGCAGCCGCCCGATCTCCCGACCCACCCCTCGACCTTTACCCTCTGCACCGGCAAGGA
>JADGDA010000084.1 GCA_015228695.1 Alphaproteobacteria bacterium | reverse complement strand
GGAACTGGACGCCCGCATCTCGCTGCTGATGGAGTCGCCCCCGTTCGATCAGATCCAGCTTCAGCGGCTGAAAAAGCGCAAGTTGTTGTTCAAGGACGAAATCGCCTGGCTGGAAAGCCGCCTGCTTCCCGACATCATCGCCTGACGCCGGCGCAGGGGCGAAAGCCGGAGCGCGGTGTCCGCCGCGGCCAGCGCTTCCTCGGCGGTTTCCCCGGCCGCGAACTCGTGGAGGCCGCAACTCGCGTCGAGGGGCAGATCCTCGTCGCCCCAATGGAACGTGACCTTGCCGAGGCTCTCAAGCAGGGAGTCTGCCTTGGAGCGGGCGCCCGGAGCCTCGGAGACGACCAGCGCGACGGCGATCCCGCCGCCGCCGACCGCTCCGACCAGATCCGTGTCGCGGACGCTGCCGAGCAGGGCCGAGGCCATCAGGCGTAACGCCTGCTCGGCCGCCGCGAGGCCCCGGGTCCGCCGGAGAAGTTCATAGGACTCCAGATAGAAGAAAGCCAACGCGCCGGCCACGTCGGTCCGTCCGATGAACGCGCCCAGCTCCCGCATGAACGCGCGCCGGCCCAGGACCGGCAGGACCGGGTCCCGGCTCGCCTGCTGTTCCTGGAGCACCAGACGGCGGACGGCGCGGGACATCTCCCAGCGCAACCGCCCGATCTCGTCCATCAGCGAGCGCAGCGCCGCGGACACCTCGGGCGTCAGACTCTTTTCCGGAAGTCCCAGGACCGAGACCTCGTCGGCGCTGTCGGCGGGGGGAAGGGGGTCGGACTCGTAGGGAGGCCTGCGCGGGCGGGGACGAACGCTGCCCTGCCGCGTCCCTGGGGCATAGCCGGAAAAGCCGATCACCGGGTCCGGTTCCGGGGGGTCAGCCATGGCCGTCTCCCTTCGCCACCGTTCCTTCTTCCGGCCATTGTACATCAATTCCTTTTCGGAATGACGGGGAAATAAAGCGGCCCGGAGGTGCCGGTATTTTGTCTTCCCTCCCCCCGGATTTGTGCTAAAGCACGCCCCACGCATCAATTCGCGGGCGCGGCATGTTGAGAAAATGGCTGCCTTGGGTGCTCAAGTTCGCGCTCTCGGGCTTCATCATCTGGTTCGTCCTTCGTGGGGTGGATCTGGGCGCGGCCTGGGAGCGGGGACGGAGCGTCGTTCCCGCGATGTTCGGCCTCGCCCTCCTCCTCTGCCTTTTTCAGAATCTGATCGGCGCCTTGCGCTGGCGGGTGGCCCTGAAGGCGCTCGGTCCCGCGCCGTCTTTTCTCAATGCGTTTCTCATGCTTTACATGAGCATGTTCTTCAGCCTGGTTCTCCCCGGCGCGGTGGGGGGCGACGCCGTGCGCATGTGGACGGCGCGCAAGTCGGGGCTGACCCTGGTCCACGCCGTCAATTCGGTGATTCTGGAGCGGGTGGCAACCCTGCTCGGCCTGTTTTTCCTGGTGACTCTGACCGAGCCGCTCCTGTTCAGCCGGATCGGCGACAATCCCGCCGTCTATGTCTTTCCGGTCCTGGCCGTCCTGGGCGTCCTCGGCGTCGGGGTCCTGATGGTTCTCGACCAGTTGCCGGGCCGTCTGCACCGGTGGCGGCTCGTGCGCGCCATGGGGTATGTGGCGGGCGATACCCGGCGTCTGTTCCTTTCCCCCCGCAGTTCCGTCGCGGTTCTGGTCTTTGCCGTCCTGGGCCATGTCAATCTGTCGCTGGTGGTCTATGTCCTTGCGCTCGGGCTTGGGATGGGGGTGACCTTCGTGGACTGCGTGGTTCTGGTGCCGCCGGTGATCCTGATCATGACCATCCCCATTTCGATCGCCGGTTGGGGGGTCCGCGAAGGGGCGATGGTGACGGCGTTCGGGTTCATCGGCATCCCGCCGGAGCAGGCGCTGGCCCTGTCGGTCCTGTTCGGCCTGACGATGACCCTCGGCACCCTTCCCGGCGGGCTGATCTGGTTCTTTGTCCGGGGCCTCAACGGCCCTGCCACGGTTGCGCCGGAGGGGGCGAGTTTGCATAATGGGGCCGCCCGCCCCGAGGCGTGGCACGGCGACAGGAAAGGATGAACGATGCAGACCCAGAACCGCATTCTCGACGATCTGGCGCGCATGGCAAGCGGTGCCGTCGGGGCTCTCGGCGGCGTGAAAGGCGAGGTGGAGGCCCTGTTCCGGCAGCAGTTTGAGCGTCTTTTCCGCGACATGGACATCGTCGCCCGCGACGAGTTCGACGCGGTACGGGAAATGGCGGCGACCGCGCGCGCGGAGCAGGAAAGCCTTTCGGCCAAACTGGACGCCCTGCTTTCCGGCAGTGGGGGAGGAGTCGTTTCCGGAGGGGGGAAGAAGGCGACCCCGCGCCGCACCGCCGCCGCCCGTCTGCGGCGTGCGGCCCGGAAGAAGCGCGCGAAGTAATCCTTCTTAGGCCTCTCCGTCCGCTCCCCCCAGGTAGCGGAGCGCGCCCCAGGCGGCGGCGGCGGCGATGACGGAGCTGAAATAGAGGTTGAGCACGAGCGCCACCGGCAGAAAGGCCGGTTTCCGGCGCAGGGTGAACAGAAGAAACCCGCCGTAGCCGCGCAGGTACAGTCCCGCGCAGGCAACCGCCGCCGCCGCCGCCCCATACGCGAGGGGCGCGGGGGCCGCCAGCGCCCCCAGAACGGACGCGAGGCCCGCCGGGACGGCAAGGCTCGCCACCCCCGAGCCGGCCGAGGCGGGGCCTCCGGCCTCGAACTTGCGCCGGCGCATGAACAGAAGCATCCACAGCGACACCCGCAGGAAATAGGTGCGCGTCAACTTGACGAACCCCGGCATCCAATGGCCGGCGACGATGGCGGGGTCGACCAGGATGCGATGGGTCCGCGCCAGCCGATGGCCGAACTCCTCGTTCTCGTAATCCATGCCCCAGCGGAGCGACTCGTCGTATCCCCCGGCGGCGTGGAACGCCTCGGCGCGGATACCGGCGACGGCGGCGTTGAAGACGTCGTGCGCGAAGACGCCCCGGTTCGACCACATCTGATAATTGAACAGAGCCTTGTACCAGGCGACCGGGCCGGAGTTGGTGGGCCGCCAGTCGTAGTGGCCGCAGACGGCGTCCGCCTCGGGGATGCGGCGGATGAACAGGTCCAGGGCGTTCCGGGCCAACCGGGTGTCGGCGTCGCAGAAGAAAAGATAGCGTCCCTTGGCGGCGCGGGCTCCGGCATTGCGCGCCCGCGCCGGGCCGCCGTTGTCGGGAAGACGCAGGAGGCGCACCACGTCCGGGTGATCGCGGACGAACGTCTCGACGATGGCCGGGGAATCGTCGGTGGAGGCGTCGTCGACGACGATGATTTCCATCGGCCGGTAACCGGTCGCCAGGATGTGGGTCAGGCACTCGGCGATGAAGGCGCGCGCGTTGTAGGACGGAATGATGACGCTGATCATGCCGTCGTCAGGGGGTTCTGGAGGGGTCATCCTGCCTTTCCCGAATCATGTTCCGAAACGCCGAGGCCGCCAGCCGGGGATACAGACCGGGCCGCCAGACCACGTTCGCCGACAGCGCGCACTCGAACGAGCATTTGCAGCGTGAACGGACGATCCAGTCCACCAATCCGCGATTGTCCGGCCGGTCGAGCAGCCGGCGCAGATCGAAATCGAAATCCCTCAGATTGCCCATGGAGCGGGACAGGATTTCGCAGGGCTTCACCTCCCCCGTCTCGCCGACCACCAGAAGCTTGCGGCCGGCGGTGCAGGCGACCACGAATTCCTCGTCGAAGACGGTGCGGATGAGGAGCCGCCGCGAGGCGTCGCGCACTCCCCGCCACAGGGGCGACAGCAGGCGGTTTTCCTTGCGCCGGCGCAGGCTTTCGAGAAGCTGGTTGAGGCGGATATAGGTCTCCCGCGAGGCCTCCTTCAATTCGGGATCGCGGATCTCGCCCCGGGCGAAGGTGATGGACAGATTGTCGAAGTCGAATTCGCGGGCGAGATGGAGCAGGGTCGCCTCCAGCGTCGTCTCACTGCGCGCCGTGTACACCGAGTTGGCGTCCAGAACCAGATTGGCGAAGCGGCGGCGCAACGGTTCGAGCGCCCGATAGGTCTCGCCGATCTTCGCGAACGAGCCGGGCATGGAACGGAGGCGGTCATGCTCCTCGCCGATGCCCTCGACGGAAATGACGACGCGGACGTTGGTCCGGGGGAAGCGGGGCAGAACGTGCTCCAGAAACGCCACAGTGCGGTCGGGCAACGAGCCGTTGGTGGGGATGGTAAGGTAACGGGCGCTGGTGTGGGTCAGAAATTCGTCCGTGATCCCGGCCAACTCGGCGCGCAGGAACGGCTCGCCCCCGGTCAGGGACAACTGGAGCAGCGGCCCGGTGCTGCGGGCGAGCCTGGCCAGTTCGTCCACCGTCATCTCGTCGGCTTTCTGGCCCTTGTCGATCTCGGAACTGTAGAAGCAAAAGTCGCAGCGGAAATTGCAGCGGTTGGTAACGTAGACGATCAGGAATCCCACTTGCCCCGGATCGGCGAAGGCCTTGGCGGAGCGCAGCGCGTCGCGGATCGCCGATCCCGTCATCGGCCTTCCTCCCCGATCGGGGCCAGAATGGTGACGAGCGGACGCTCGCCGAATTGCCGGCTATAGAAATACGGGTTGGGCATTTCCTCCTCGAACAGCGTCCGGTATCCCGGGAGTCCCGTTCCGGCGGTGATCACCAGGGGTTTTTGGGTCCGGATGAACGTCTCCACCGTCTCGTAATAATCCGGGTAGAGCAGCACGTTGGCCACGTCCAGACGGTACTCCGGCTTGTAGGGCTGGCGGGTCCGGAAAAATTCGATCGAAGGCGGAACATAGAACATCGGATGGGCGTTGGCTCCCTGCTCGATGAACGTCAGCGGCAGGGGGTCGCCCACGGTGGTGATCAGAGCGGTTCCCGGATGGCGCGCCAGATAGCCGGACAGGGCTTCATCCATTCGGGCATAGAACTCCGCCTCCCGTCGCGGCAGGGTGATGCCGGCCAGGGCCCTCGGCCGCTCGACCCGGACCCGGTCGGGCACAGCGCCCCGGTTCAGGTCGGCCATCCGCTTCACGTCCTGGGCCAGCCCGAACAGGGGACCCTGGAGGACGAAGGTCAGAACGGCCGCGACTCCGATCCCCGCCCATCGGGCCGGAACGCCGGACGCGGCGCCGAGCAGCAGCGCGGTCAGAAGCCCGACCGCGGGCATCAGGCCGTTGGCGAAACGGAACGTATCCGTCAACGGATAGACCTGCACCCACCCGGTCAACGCCGCCATCGCCGCCACGAGAACCGAGGCGTCCGTGACGGTCAGCCTCCACCCCCCGGCCGCCGCCCTCCCCAGGCTCCGCAGAGCCATGAACAGCGCCGCCAGCCCGAACACCACCCAGAACCTCGGCGTGTAATAGGTGACGCCGTAGACCTCGCGGTCGGAGAGGCTGACGCTCATGAGGGCCTGCATGACGTTCCGGTACAGGTCCGGCAGCGACGGGGACGACGCGCCGACCGACGGCATCACGAAGACCCATACGCTCTTGACGGTTTGCCGGATCCAGTCTTCCCCTGCCCCGGCCACGGCCAGCCACGCCGCGAAAGCCGCGAACGTTAGAGCCGCCGCAGCAAGGCACGCCCCGGCCGCGCGCGCGACGTTCCGCCCCGCCATTCCCCCCGGCACGGCGAACAGCGCCAGGGTGGCGAACACGGCCAGGGGCAGGGGGACGATCAACTGTTGACGGCACAGCACCGCAAGGGCCAGCGCCAAGCCCGACAACGCCCCCCACCGCCTTCTCCCGTCCTCGAACAGGCGCAGCAGGAAATAGAAGCAGAGGACGGTGAAGAACGTCGAATAATGATTGGGCCACGCCTGCGACGCCCCCTTCGCCAGACCGACGAACAGCGCGAGGGAAAACAGCGACAGGACAGGGGGCAGGAACCGCCGCCAGATCAGGTGGCACACGAAGGCGGACGCGGCCTGAAAGGCTCCGGCCAAGGCGTAGATGACCAGGACGTTCTTGCCGAACGCGAGGAGGGACAGGGCCTGGAGGACGACGTGGACGGGGCCGTAGTAGCTCAGCGTCTCCTTGAAAAGGGTCTTTCCCTCCGCGACGTCGAGGGCGGCCTTGAACAGGATTCCGGCGTGGGGCGCATCCACGTAATACTGGGCCATGCCCACGGTCAGGACGGCCATGGACGCCGCGATCAGAACCGCCGCGGTCCCCTCGCCCCATGTCGGGCCGCGCGGCCGTGCGCCATCCATAGCGTTCCCATCCCGCATGCGCGCGTTTTCCCAGGCCCGGGGGTTGCGGAGTCCGATCACCCAGGAGTACCCGAACAGGATTGGTGGACGCAACAAGGTTTCCGCCAACCGGCCGAATCGCCGGCCCGCGTCACCGCGTCACCTGGGATGAGCCAGAAATGAAAGAATCGTTTAAAATTCCGGGCGGATTTTTATAAAAATTTCCGTTTGGCCGTGAGAAAGGCCGCACCGTGTCGTGCCGGTTCATGTTATGGTTGCTGCATCGGTAAACCGACCCTACAGAACGGAGGGATGGCCATGGCTACGAATAAAGCCCCTGTGGTTCAATCGAGCAAACTCCTCACAGTGACTCCCGGCGGGACCTCGGCATTGGGGATCGTCCCGCCCGTCGACCCCGATGGTGACGCTCTGACCATCCGGGTGACCTCGGTGCCTTCCAAGGGCGCGCTTTTTCTGGATGGGAAGCCCATCGTCCTCGGACAGGTGCTGACCTCCGCCCAGCTTGCCAGCCTGACCTTCAAATCGCCGTCGGCGACGCCGGGGATGTCGGGCTATTTCGCGTATCAGGTCTCCGACGGCAAGGGAGGAGTCGCCCGGCAGACCGTGGGGCTCTACACCGCTCCCGCCGCCACCAAGGTGGCCGTCCCGCCGCCCCCGGTCAACCATGCGCCCTTGGCCCAGGCCAACAAGGCCGTGCTTCTGCAACCCGGCAAACAGGCCGCTCTCGGCATCACCGCGCCGACCGACGTGGACGGGGACAAGCTGACCATCACCATCACGTCGCTTCCGGCGAAGGGCGCCGTGCTTGCCGGCGGGATTCCGGTCAAGATCGGACAAGTGTTGACGGCGGCGCAGCTTGCCGGGCTCACCGTCCTGGCGCCTCCGGCGGTCTCCGGCGGTATCGGTGCGTTCGGCTATTCGGTGTCCGACGGCAAGGGCGGCGCCGCCAGCCAGATCGTCGCGCTGTCCGTCGCCCCGGCCGCCGTCGCCCCCAAGCCGGCCAACCACGCCCCGGTGGCCCAGGCCGACAAGGCGGTCAGCATCGCCCTGGGCGGACAGGGCGTGCTCGGCATCGCCGCGCCGACCGACGTGGATGGTGATGCCTTGAGCATCAAGATCACCGGACTTCCCGCAAAGGGCGCGATCACCCTCAACGGCAAGGCGGTGACCGTGGGGCAGGCCCTGACGGTCCCGGAACTCAAGACCCTGGCCTATCAGGCTCCGGCGCAGCAGGGGCAGAACCTCGCCCTCGGCAATGCCGGGATGTTCAGCTATCAGGTCAGCGACGGCAAGGGCGGGGTGGCCCAGCAAAATGTCAGCCTCAACCTCACGGCCCCGCTTCCGCCGCCGCCGTTGAACCATGCCCCGATCGTCGGCCCCGGCGCGACCAACGTCGGGCTGTGGATGAACACGACGGCTCCGCTGAAAATCCAGGCCCCCGTTGATCAGGACGGGGACGCCATGACCATCACCGTCAGCAGCCTTCCGGTCTACGGCGCGGTTCGCCGCGCCGACGGCACGGCGGTCAAGGCCGGGGATATCCTGACCTCCGCCCAGTTGACCAGCCTGATCTATCAGCCGGTGATCGGCATGAGCGGCCAGGGAGGACAGTTCGTCTACACGGTCAAGGACAGCAAGGGCGCCACCGCCAAGCAAAGCATCGGGATGGTGGTCTGGCAGACGCCCATCGGCGAGAACGTCGCCAACCCGGTCCCGGTGTTCGACGTCGCGCGCCAGTCCTTCGTCGCCAAGCCGGGGGCGCTGTTCAATCTGGGCGAGCTGTTCCAGCCCAAGGAGGGGGTGGCCCTGCCCGCGGCTCTCACCATCACGTCGCTCGACGTGAACCGCTACGCCGGGGTGGAGACCAACAATTACGGAACCCTGACCGCCCGGACCGGAGAGGTCATCCCGGCGGGCACGTCGCTCAGCTTCGCCCTGGTCGATGGCCGGTACGTTAAAACCGGACTGGGCGGCAGCGCCGGGCTCACCCTGGAGGACTTCACCTTCTCCGCCTCCACCCAGGAGGACCGGGTGCAGAGTTTCGAGATCACCGCCTATGATCTGAACGGAAAGGCCCTGGACAATCGCTCGGTCAGCATCAACACCAGTTCGACCTGGGTCGATCCCACCCCCGGAGTGGCGACGGCGGCCGAAATGGTGCAGATCGCGCAGAGCTACGTGGGCAAGGCGTGGGACGCCAACGGCTGTTGGAATCTGGTCCAGAACTACGCCGTCAAGGCCGGCGCCTCGCTCAGCGTGGACAGTTGGTCCCTCAACCAGAAGAACGCCGGAGCCAACGGCCAGTGGACCGTCGCCTATGACGGCACCAAGGGGATCAACGCCAACTGGATGTCCGCGCTGCAAGCCGGCGACGTGGTCGAGTTCGCCTGGAAGAACAACTGCGTCTCCGGGCACATCGCCATGGTGTCGCGGCTCTCCGGCGGCCAGACCTTCGTCATCGACAACGGCGGGGCGCTGGTGGCGGGGTCCGAGGCGGGCGACCGGCTGGTCGCGGAAACCGCTCTGAACAAGGCCAACATCAACGACTCCACGGTGATCGTCTACCGTCTGGGCGGCCCGTCCCCCCTGGTCGCCAATCTGTCGCCGACGGTCCAGGCCAACTACAACTGCAACGTCCAACTCGGCCAGTCCGTGACCGCCGGCAGCCTGTTCAAGGCCTCCGACGTCGACAACGACGCCATCACCGCCTACAAGGTCCGCGACAACAGCGACGGCGGCGGTTACTTCACCCTGGGAGGCGTCCGGCAGGCGGAGGGCCAGTGGATCTCCGTGGACGCCGCGTCGCTGGCCAATCTCGGCTATACCGCCGGTGCCGCGCGCGGCACCGATTCCCTGGACATCACGGCCTATGACGGCCACTCCTGGAGTTCCGTCATCGGCGGCCGCGTGGTCAGCCTGGGGTCGCAGACAGCCGACGACACCACGACCGGAGCCGCCAAGCTGGGAACCCTGACGGCCGACGGCGTGTTGCGGGCCACCGACGTTCTCAGCCGCAACGACATCCACGACTTCTATTCCTTCACGTTGGCCAGCGCCGCCGATGTCGTGCTCACCCTCGGGGGGCTGGCGGCCGATTGCGCGATCGATCTCTATTCGGGCCTGCCCGGAGCGGGAAGGATCGGCGGCGATCACATGTTCGGCGCCAACGCCAAGACCGTGACGGCGTCGCTGGCCGCCGGCACCTACTTCGTCGACGCCAGCTACGCCACGGGCGGTCCCCAGACCAACGCCAGCAACTACGATCTGGCCATCGCCTTCGCG
>JADGDA010000083.1 GCA_015228695.1 Alphaproteobacteria bacterium | reverse complement strand
CTGCAACAGTCCTTCTGGTCCCACTTCATGGGGGGCCTCGGGAAAAAAGACGAGAGTTGACGGACCGTGGACACGCTGTTTTACCGCATTCATGTTTTTTGCTGCACCTATGTCCGGACGGAGCCTCCGCAAAAGGCATCCTGCGGGATGAAGGATTCGGGGTCGCTGAGGGCCTACATGAAGTCTCGGGCCAAGGAGTTGGGCCTTTCGGGGGTGCGCATCAACACCTCCGGCTGTCTGAACCGGTGCGAGCATGGTCCGGTCATGGTGATCTATCCGGAAGGGGTCTGGTACGGGTATCGTTCCCGGGACGACGTGGATGAAATTTTGCAGACCCACTTGGTCGAGGGAAAACGGGTCGAGCGGTTGCTGTTGACCAACGACCAACGTTGACGTTCGAGGCCATGGCGGAATGGAAGAGGACACCATCTTCGCCGTGGCGACGGCTTCCGGTCGGGCGGGGATTGCGATCGTCCGGCTGTCCGGACCCGGCGCCGCCACGGTCTTGGGCCGTATCGCCGGACACAACGCCCCGGTTCCCCGCCGGGCGACCCGGGCGCGTCTGCGGCATCCGGACACCGGGGACCTTCTGGACGACGCCCTGTTTCTCTGGTTTCCGGCTCCGGCCAGTCTGACCGGAGAGGACGTGGTGGAGTTGCACCTTCACGGGGGGCGGGCCGTCGTCGAGGGGGTCTTGGAAGCTCTGTCCGGTCTTGACGGATTGCGTCCCGCCGAACCCGGTGAGTTTTCCCGCCGGGCCTTCGATCACGGCAAATTCGATCTGACGGCGGCCGAGGGATTGGCCGACCTGATCGCCGCGGAAACCCCGGCGCAACGACGCCAGGCTCTCGGGCAGTTGAACGGGGCCTTGACCCGGCTTTACGACGGATGGCGGACCCGTCTGGTCCAAGCCCTCGCCCATCTTGAGGCCACCATCGATTTTTCCGACGAGGACCTTCCGGAAACCGTTGAGGCCACGTTAAGGAACGAATTGAAGGTGTTAAAGAACGACATTTCAACCCATCTGGAAGATGGGCGGCGGGGCGAGCGGTTGCGCAACGGCCTGCGAATCACGCTTGTCGGTCCACCCAATTCCGGGAAATCCAGTTTGTTGAACGCGCTTGCCCGACGGGATGCCGCCATTGTTTCCGCGTCGCCGGGGACGACCCGCGACCCGATCGATGTTCACCTGGACAGCGGCGGGTTTCCCGTCATCCTGACGGACACAGCCGGACTCCGCGAGACGGCGGAGGAGGTCGAGTCCGAGGGCATTCGGCGGACCTTGGCGCGCGCGGAGGACTCGGACCTGAAACTGATCGTCCTCGATGGAGCCACATGGCCCGCCGTGGACGCGATGACCCTTGCCTTGATGGATGAGGATGCGGTCCTGGTGGTCAACAAGACGGACCTGCTGGGAAACGCCGAGACCTTCGAGGTGGCCGGACGGCGGGCGATGGGGATTTCCGTTCGGACGGGACAGGGTCTCGAAGGTCTTGTTTACAGCCTGGAAAAGGACATCGCCGCCCGCTGGACTCCCCAGCCGGAACCCGCCCTCAGCCGGATCCGGCATCGGTTGGCGCTCCAGGACTGCCGGGATGCTCTGTCCCGCGCCCTGGTCTCCCCCCTGGCCGACCTCATGGCCGAGGATGTGAGGCTGGCGGCGCGTGCGCTGGGCCGGATCACCGGGAGGGTTGACGTGGAACAGGTGCTCGACGTGATTTTTCGGGATTTCTGCATTGGCAAATAAGACGGTTTCCGGGAGGTCCTCGGACATTCCGGATAAAGTGGATGTTCTGGTCGTCGGAGGAGGTCACGCCGGATGCGAAGCCGCCGCCGCCGCCGCGCGCATGGGCGCGCGGACGCTCCTGCTGACCCATCGGCTGGACACCCTCGGAGAGATGTCGTGCAACCCCGCCATCGGGGGCTTGGCGAAGGGGCATCTGGTTCGGGAGGTGGACGCCTTGGACGGGGTCATGGGCGCGGCCATCGACCGGGCGGGAATCCAGTTCCGGATGCTCAACCGGTCGAAGGGACCGGCGGTGCGGGGACCCCGCGCCCAGGCGGACCGGAAACTGTACCGCGCCGCCGTTCATGCGCTGCTGTCCGAGCTTCCCACCCTTTCCCTGCGGGCCGATGAAGCCGTGGACGTGACGACGGACCGGGATGGGCGGGCCTGTGGCGTCGTGACGGCCTCGGGGATGAGGATCGCGGCCGGCGCGGTGGTGTTGACCACCGGGACGTTTCTGCGGGGGCTGCTGCATTGCGGCGAGATCAAGACCCCCGGCGGCCGGATCGGGGAGCGGCCTTCCGTTGATCTGTCCCGGGCATTGACCCGGCTCGGGTTTCCCCTGGGCCGGTTGAAAACGGGAACCCCGCCCAGGCTGGACGGGCGGACGATCGATTTTCAGGGGCTGGATGTGCAACCGGGGGACGATCCTCCGGTCCCGTTTTCTTTTCTGACGGATGGGATCACGACGCCCCAGGTCGTGTGCCACATCACCGGAACCACCCCGGAGGCGCACGAGCTGATCCGGGCCAATCTCCACCGGGCGCCCATGTACTCCGGGCAGATCGACAGCGTCGGGCCCCGGTATTGCCCGAGCATCGAGGACAAGATCGTCCGTTTCGCCGACCGGGACCGGCATCAGATTTTTCTGGAGCCGGAGGGTCTGGAGGACCCGACCATTTATCCGAACGGGATTTCAACCTCCCTGCCGGAGGATGTGCAAAGGCAAATTCTCCGGCACATTCCGGGTCTGGAGCACGCGGCCATCCTTCGTCCCGGCTACGCTATCGAATATGACTTCGTGGACCCACGGGAACTGGGGCCGACCCTGGAAACCCGCCGAGTTCCTCGTCTGTTCCTGGCTGGACAGATCAACGGAACCACCGGATACGAGGAGGCGGCGGCCCAGGGGTTGCTCGCGGGGATCAACGCGGCCCTGACGGCCTCGGGGGGGAGGCGATTTGTCCTGGATCGCGCCGACGGATACGTGGGGGTCATGGTCGACGACCTGATCATCCGGGGAACGACGGAGCCCTATCGGATGTTTACCTCCCGGGCCGAATACCGTCTTTTGCTGAGGGCGGACAATGCCGATCAACGGTTGACCGGAAAGGGCTTGGCGATCGGATGCGTGTCTCCCCGGCGGGAGCGGAGCTTTTCCCACAAGATCGCGGCCCTGAGCCATGCCCGGGCCGTGTTGACATCGGTGCGGGCGACGCCGGCCTTCCTCGACAAGCATGGGTTTACGGTTGCCCAGGACGGCGTCGCCCGCGATGCCTGGGCGCTGTTGGCCTATCCGGGGGTCACGGTGGCGACCCTGGCCCGGCTGTGGCCCGAGTTGTCCACCCTCGCGCCCGCCATTGTCGAACAGGTGGAAACCGAGGCCCGGTATGCCGGATACCTGGAACGGCAGGACGCCGATATCCGCGCCTTTCGCCGGGATGAATCCTTGAGCCTTCCCGCCGCTCTTGATTACGACGGGGTCGGCGGTCTGTCGCTGGAGGTTCGGGCGAAGCTGAAGGCGTCGCGACCGGAAACCCTGGGCGCCGCCGCGCGGATTCCCGGAGTGACCCCGGCGGCGGTGACGGCATTGTTGGGGCATGTGCGGGCAGGTCGGCGCGGAGCGGTCCGGGAATGACCCTGCCGCCGATGACGCCCCAGGCCTTTTGCACGGAAACCGGTGTTTCACGTGAAACGCTTGACCGGTTGCGTCGTTATGCGGACCTGCTGCACAAATGGCAACGGACAATCAATCTGGTGGGGCCGGAGACCCTTCCCGATCTGTGGCGGCGGCATATGCTCGACTCGGCCCAGCTTCTCCCCCTGCTCCCGGAAGGGACCCGGACCGTGCTCGATGTCGGGAGCGGGGCCGGTTTCCCCGGTCTGGTGCTGGCCGCGCTCGGCATCGAAGACGTCCATCTGGTGGAAAGCGATGGGCGGAAATGCGCCTTCCTCCGGGAGGCGGCGCGGGAGATCGGGGTTGCCGTCACGATCCACAATGTCCGGCTCGAACGGCTGACCCCCTGGGCGGTTCATGCGGTCACCGCGCGGGCGTTCGCGCCGCTGCACAAAATGTTGGGACTTGTAAAACCGTTCTTACAAGATGTAGCGGCTGTGGGGCTGTTTTTGAAAGGGGAAAACGTCGATCTGGAATTGACCGAAGCCCGTAAACAGTGGACACTGTGCCTCGACAAAATCCAGAGCCGGACCCATCCGACCGGCGTCGTGTTGCGCATCAAGGAGATGAACGGTGACTGAGGCAGCTCCCCCTTCGGCAACCTCCCCGAGGCCCCGGATCATCGCCATCGCCAACCAGAAGGGCGGAGTGGGAAAGACCACGACCGCGATCAATCTGGCCACGGCCCTTGCGGCGGTGCGGAAAAAGGTTCTGATCATCGACCTCGACCCCCAGGGCAACGCCAGCACCGGCTTGGGAATCGGCCGCGCCGCGCGTCCGGTGACGTCCTATCAGGTGCTGATGGGGGAAGCGCCGATCGAGGCGGCCGTTGCGGGAACGGCGGTTCCCGGACTGGACATCGTGCCTTCCGGAGTCGATCTGGCCGGCGCGGAAATCGAGCTGGTCTCGATGGGGAAACGGGAATACCGGCTGCGGGGCGCCCTGTGGGAGCGGTTGGCGGACTATGATCACGTCCTGATCGACTGCCCCCCCGCCCTCGGCCTCATCACCCTGAACGCTCTGGTCGCGGCCCATGCGGTTCTGGTGCCCCTCCAATGCGAGTTTTTCGCCCTGGAAGGGGTCAGCCATCTGATCAAGACCATCGAGCGGGTCCGCAAATCCTTCAATTCCGGTCTGGAAATCCAGGGCGTGGTTCTGACCATGTTCGACAAGCGCAACAATCTGTCCGACATGGTGGCCTCGGACGTCCGCGGCTTTTTCGGCGACAAGGTTTACAACACTGTCATCCCGCGCAACGTGCGTGTATCGGAAGCTCCGTCCCATGGCAAGCCGGTGCTGCTGTATGACCTGCGTTGTCCCGGCTCTCAGGCCTATCTGCATCTCGCCGGCGAGGTGTTGCGGCAGGAACGCGGGGTTTGCGCATGAGCAAGGAAAAGCCGAAGTCCCTGGGCCGGGGCCTGTCGTCGCTTCTCGGGGAGGAAACGGAAACGGAAGATGTGGCTCCACGGGAGGGAGCCTCGCGTCTGGTGCCGGTGGAATTCCTGCGGCCGGGCCGTTTTCAGCCCCGGCATGCGTTCGATGCGGAGGCGATCGCCGACCTGATCGAGTCGGTGCGTCAACGCGGCATTCTCCAGCCCATTCTGGTCCGTCCGGTGGAGGACGAGCCGGGCCGGTTCGAGATCATCGCCGGAGAACGCCGCTGGCGCGCGGCCCAGGGAGCCAGCCTGCACGAGGTTCCGGTCATCGTCCGCGACCTGTCCGACCAGGAGGCGCTGGAAGTCGCCCTCGTCGAGAATCTGCAAAGGCAGGACCTCTCACCCCTGGAGGAAGCGGAAGGATATCGCCGCTTGTTAGAGGAATTCTCCCATACCCAGGAAAAACTCGCCCTGGCCGTCGGAAAAAGCCGCAGCCACGTCGCCAACATGATGCGCCTTCTGGCCCTTCCCCAACCGGTGAAAACCTTGTTGGACGCGGGCGACCTCAGCGTCGGACATGCCCGCGCCCTTCTCGGGTGCGCCGACTCGGAACGGTTGGCCGCCGAGGTCGTCGAGCGGGGACTCAACGTCCGGCAGACGGAAAAACTGGCGCAGCAAACCGGCGGCAAGGAAAGACGTCCGCAAACGTCCCAGCGGGACCCAAAACGGGATAAGGACGCGGACACCCTCGCCCTGGAACGGGACCTGTCCAACCTGCTGGGCATGCGGGTCACGATTCAGTTCAGCGGGCGGGAAGGCGATCTGTCGATTCACTACCGGACCCTCGAACAACTGGACGATCTCCTGCATCGCCTCACCCAGCCGTCGAGAACGACGGACACCAGGGAACCGGCCCAGGGAGATAACGACGACTCCGCCGCCATCGCGGACGATGACGGCCTCTCTATCTTCGATTCGGATCTCGATCCGCTGTTGGGAACCGAACCGGACGACTCCGGTATCAGGCCCGATCCCGAGGCGTAGAACGCCGCGCCGCCGCGCCGGCGATGCCCATCAGGGCGCGGGCGCACAGGGCCTCGGCGGGAAAGCCCGTCGTCTTGCAATCCCGTTCCGCGTCCAGAAGCCGACCCATGGCCGCGGCCAGCCGACTCGGCGACCAGAAACGAAGCTGCGCCCGAAACCGGGGCGCGTGCTTGAAAAAGACGGGGGGGCGCAGGGAGGCCACCGCCTGATCGACGGATTTCCCAAGGGTGACCTGGCCCGCCGCGAGGTGAAGCCGTTGCATGTGGCGGTTCATGGCGCGGAGGACCGCGATCGGCGACGATCCTTCCCGCAGGGCACGGTCCAGAATGCGATCCACGGTCGCCAGATCGCCATCGGCGGCGGCCAGACACAAATCGTCGAGGGTCAGGGCGGCGCTGTCACCGACGCAGGCGACCGCGTCGTCCAAGGTCACGGCCGTCTTGCCAGGTCCTTGGGCGAACAGGGCCAGCTTCTCGATTTCCCGGCGGGTCAGCAGACGATCCCCCCCCAATCGCTCAGCAAGATAGGCCAGCGCCTCCGGCGTGGCGGTCAAGCCAAAGGAGGCCAGGGTCGAGGAAATGACCTCACCCAGGGTCCCCGCATCATCCTGGTAACAGGCAACGGCCGCCGCCTCCGGCGCCGCCTCGGCCAGTTTGCGCAACGAGGATCGCGCGCCGAGGTCCCCGGCCAGGGCCAGAACCAGGGAACCGCCCGGCGGTTTGGATAGCAGCCGCTCGAACAGAGGGGTCAAGGAATCGTCGGCATCGCGGACCCGGACCAGCCGCCGTCCTCCGGTCAGGGACAGAGCGGCGGCCTCGTCGGCGAGACGCGCCGGATCGGCCTTGAGCAGCCCGCAGGACAGATCGCCGACCCGGAACGGATCGGACAGATCTTCAACCACCGAGCGGGCCAGCCGTTCGGCAACCTCGCGAACCTGTCCCTCGTCGGGTCCATAGACCACCGCCAGACGAATTCCGGGGTCCAGTTTCCGGAGAGACGCTTTCAGCTTCACGGTAAATCCGGGACCGACGTCGCCCGGTCGATCGTGGGATGGGAAAAATAAAGGGCCAACCGGTTGACGATGTCGTTGGAAATTTCCCGAATCGCCCGATCCTGGGCGTTTTTCTCGGAAATGACGGTGGCGAACTGGGCGTCGAGAATGTCGTAGCTGACGACGGACTGGGACGAGCCGGAGACCAGGACGACGGGTCTTTTCGTGTCCAGGGTCTTCAGGCGGAACGAGGCCGACAGAGTGAGATTAGCGCGGGTCGCGGTGGCGTCCTTGCGCAGGATCGTGCTTTGGCTGCTGTTGGACAGGGTTATTTCGAGTTCATAGCGATAGACATCGGCCGGCCCGCGCGGAGCCATGCGGTCATGGAGATGATTGCGCAACAGAACGCCGGCGCGGTCGCCGACCGGCTCGATCCGCACCTGGGCCAACTGATCCGGGACGGTCCCTCCGTATTCGGCGGCGTTGCGCCCGTAAAGGGGTTGGAACCCGCACCCGGCCAGGGTCCCCGTCAGCAGAAGAGGGGCGGCGAGCCCAAGGACGAAAAGCCTAGAGGACGACATTGACGATCCGATCGGGCACGACGACGACTTTCCGGATGGTCTTTCCGGCGGCCAGGGCCTGAATCGCGGGAAGGCTCAAGGCGGCGGCCTCCGCCGTTTCCCTGGACGCTCCGGCCGGAAGGTCGATGGTGCCCCGCAGTTTGCCGTTGACCTGCACCGCGACCGTGACCGTGTCGTCCACCAGCAAGGCCGGGTCCGCCTCGGGCCAGGGCGATTGCGCGATCAATCCCCCGTTTCCGAGAAGGCGCGACATTTCCTCGGCGACATGGGGGGTCATCGGCGCGATCAGCCGGAGAAGGGCATCGAGGGAAAACCGGTAAACCCACGCCGCGCCGTCGTCGGCCGGATCGAGGTCGCCCAGGGCATTGGCCAATTCCCGGAGTCGCGCCACCGCGGTATTGAACCGCAGCTTTTCCAGGTCCTCAGTCACGGCGGCGATGGTCTTGTGGGCGGAACGCCGGAGCGACGCGGCCGACCGGCCCAGGGAGGTGGGCTCGGGCGCGTCGGCGGGAGGAAGGGGAAGCGCGGGCTGGGCGGCGAGACGCCACAGCCGATGGAGAAAACGCCAAGCTCCGTCGATGCCCGCGTCGCTCCATTCCAGGTCCCGGTCGGGGGGGCTGTCGGACAGCATGAACAGGCGCGCGGCGTCGGCCCCATAGGACTCGATGATCCGCGAGGGGTCCACGGTGTTTTTCTTCGACTTGCTCATCTTTTCGGAGCGGCCGGGGGTCACCGGGGCGCCGTCCTCCACCCGGACCCACGCCCCGTCGTCGTTCCGGCGGACCCGTTCCGGCTCAAGCCATTCCCCCTGGGGACCCTTATAGGTCTCGTGGCAGATCATCCCCTGGGTGAACAGACCGGCAAAGGGCTCGCTCACGCTCAAATAGCCGCAATCGCGCAGCGCGCGGGTGAAGAACCGGGCGTAGAGGAGATGCAGAACCGCGTGCTCGACTCCGCCGATATATTGATCCACCGGCAGCCAGGCATCCACGGCGGCGCGGGCGAAGGCGCCGGTGTCCTTCGGGGAGCAATAGCGGGCGAAGTACCAGGACGACTCGAAGAACGTGTCGAAGGTGTCGGTCTCCCGCCGCGCCGGAGCGCCGCAGACCGGGCAGGGAACGTGTTTCCAGGTGGGGTGGCGTTCCAGGGGATTGCCCGCGCCCTCAAAGATCACGTCATCGGGGAGAAGAACCGGAAGATCGGCCTCGGGCACCGGAACCGCATCACAGGAGTCGCAGTGGATGATGGGAATCGGGCATCCCCAGTACCGCTGACGGGACACTCCCCAATCGCGGAGCCGGTATTGGATGGACCCCCGTCCCGTCCCGTCCGCCGCCAGCCGTTCGATGGCGGCCCGCTTGGCGTCCGCGACTCCCAACCCGTCGAGAAAACCCGAGCGGATCAGAACACCGTCCTCGGCGAACGCCTCGGAGGCGGCGGCCAAGTCCTTGGCGAAACCGTCGGCGTCGACTCCCCTTGGAGCCACCACCGGCCTCACTTCCAACCCATGGGCGCGGGCGAAATCCATGTCGCGCTGATCGTGGGCCGGGCAGCCGAAAATAGCCCCGGTCCCGTACTCCATCAGCACGAAATTGGCGACATACAAGGGAAGTTCCGCACCCGGAATGAATGGGTGAAGGACGAAAGCGCCGGTGGCGTAGCCCTTTTTCTCTGCCGTTTCGATCGCGGCCTCGCTGACGCCCATCCGGTCGCACGCGGCGATGAAGTCCTTCAACCCCGGATCGCGCGCGGCGTATCCGGCGGCCAGGGGATGCTGGGGAGAAATGGCGCAGAACGAGGCTCCGAACAGGGTATCGGGCCGGGTCGTGAACACCTCGACCGATTCGTCGCAATCCTTCAGGGGGCGGTCCTTCAGGGGAAAGCGGACATAGGCGCCCTCG
>JADGDA010000082.1 GCA_015228695.1 Alphaproteobacteria bacterium | reverse complement strand
ACGCAGACAGATTTACGAGGGCAAGGCGAAGGTTCTGTTCGAGGGGCCCGAGCCCGGGACCCTGGTCCAGTATTTCAAGGACGACGCCACGGCCTTCAACAACAAGAAAAAGGGCACCATCACCGGCAAGGGCGTGCTGAACAACCGCATTTCCGAGTACCTGATGCTCCGGTTGCAGGAAATCGGCATTCCGACCCATTTCGTTCGCCGCCTCAACATGCGAGAGCAATTGGTGCGCGAGGTCGAGATCGTGCCCATCGAGGTGGTCGTGCGCAACGTGGCCGCCGGTTCCCTGTCGCAGCGGTTCAACATTCCCGAGGGAACGCCGCTGCCCCGTTGCGTGGTCGAGTACTACTACAAGAACGACGAACTCAACGATCCCCTGGTGTCGGAGGAGCACATCACCGCCTTCGGCTGGGCGACGATTCAGGAAATCGACGAGATCCTGAACTACAGCCTGCGGGTGAACGATTTCCTCACGGGTCTGTTTCTCGGCATCGGCATCCGGCTGGTGGATTACAAGCTGGAATTCGGCAGGCTCTATCACGACAACGGCGAGGTTCAGATTCTTCTGGCGGACGAGTTGTCCCCCGACAACTGCCGTCTGTGGGACATGAAGACCAACGAGAAGATGGACAAGGACCGCTTCCGCCGCGATTTGGGCAACGTCGAGGAGGCTTATCAGGAAGTGGCGCGCCGGCTTGGGATTTTGCCCGAGGGCGGTCCCAGGGACATGAAGGGCCCCCAAACGATGCAATAGGGCGATGCAATAGGCCGTCCCCATCAACCCCCCCATCCGCTCATTGAGGTGACCGTGAAGGCCAGGATCCATATCACGCTTAAAAACGGCGTTCTCGACCCCCAGGGAAAGGCGGTCGGTCATGCCTTGGCGTCCCTTGGTTTTGGCGGCGTGGAGGAGGTGCGTCAGGGCAAATACATCGAACTCGACCTGACGGAAACCGATCGCGCCAAGGCCCGGGAAACGGTGGACCGGATGTGCCGGACCTTGCTCGCCAATACGGTCATCGAGAATTACGAGATCGATCTCGGCTAGCCCGTTCGGTCGCGGGCGTGGGGACGGTGCTGATGGAAGAAGACGAGGATATTGAACTCCCCAGCGTTCTGGGACGCCGTCGGCGCCCGGGGCGTCCCGCGTCCAGGGCGGGGCGAGGCGCCCGGCCGCCCGCCAGTCGGACGCCCGCCAATCAGACGCCCGCCAATCAGACGAAGGGGGCCGAAGGGGTGGAGCCGGAGGGGCGGCGGCGGTCGCCGGAGTATGGGCGTCTCCGGCCCGGCTGGAATCCGGGCGCGCTCTATTTTCCCTCTGGGAAGGCGTGACGCCCGCCGGGCAGGCTCTTACAGATCCGGGTCGCCGACGACGCGCCCGCGCACCAGCGCCAGACCGTCCGGAATCCCGCGCGGGGAGAAGTCGCGGCGGCCGATGAGGTCCCGGTGGTGGCGCAGCGACCACGCCACGTTGGGATAGGTCAACTCCTCCCAAGGGATGTCGTTCCAAGCGAACAGACGGGTTTCCAGGCTTTCGACTCCGGCCTTGAAACAGGCGGTTTCCATCCTGGCCCGATAGACCAGATGGACTTGGTTGATTTCGGAGATGCTGTAGACCCCGAGAAGACTGTCGATGACGACGCGGGCGCCGGCCTCTTCCCACACCTCACGGATGGCCCCCGCCTCGGCCGTCTCGCCAAGCTCCATGAATCCGGCGGGAATGGTCCAGTAGCCACGGCGGGGCTCGATGGCGCGGCGGCACAACAGATAAGCGTCGCCCCAGGTACAGACCGCCCCGACGATCAGCTTCGGGTTTTCGTAAAAGATGAATCCGCACTCGCCACAAACCAGCCGGGGGCGGTCCTCGCCTTCGGGGATCATGCGGATGTTCGGACCTGTGCAGGGCGTGTTCATCCCCCCAGTTTTGTCCGACTCGCGGCCCTCAAGCAACCCTTTCGCTTCACCCTTTCGTTTCTGGACGCCATGAAGTTCGGGACTGCGTCTTGACGGAGGAGGGAATTGCGGGTAGAGGGTGGACGCCCCGGCCCTGATAGGGTTCTCGGGCATGTGCGGTGGTGGCTGTAGCTCAGTTGGTTAGAGCACTGGTTTGTGGTACCAGGGGTCGTGGGTTCGAATCCCATCAGCCACCCCACCCGCCGCTTGGCGGTCCCGATCCTCGACGGATTCCGCGAGTTGCCATGAGCCGTGTGTTCGTCGCGCGCAGCGCAAAATTGAGCAAGTGGGGGGCCGACGTCGGGGTTGGCAATCACCTCTACAAGGTCGGCTGCGCGGATCAATCCCCGGATTCCCTGATCAAGGACGGCTGGGCCGGCGAGACCGATTGGAAGCTCCTGGCCTCCGAGGAGGCCGAGGGAGCCGGTGAGGATGAGGTCATCGCCAGCATCGCCCGCCGGGAAAAGATGATCGACCCGGCCCTGTATCCGAAAATCAAGGGCGCGACGGGTATTTTCAAGCTCAAGCCCTCCAGCGTCGAGAATCACATTCTGATCGCGCGCGCCCTGGACGGGGCGGCCCAACTCGAGGTCAAGCTCAAGCCGAAGGATTTCGCCGACTACCTGCTCCACTGCGCCAGGCGATAGCCCGATGGCGGTTCCCTCCGCGCGTGCGGTCGTCGCGTTCAGTTGCGTCGGCCACGCCTTTTCCCACCTGTTCGAGCCGATCTTCTTCGTGGTCGCGCTGGTGCTCCCGGAACACTTCGGGCTGTCCTACGGCGAAGTGCTGGGGTTGGTTCTGGTGGGGAAGCTTCTGTACGGAATCGCCGCGCCGGTGGCCGGGTGGCTGGGCGACCGCTGGAGCATGACCGGCATGATCGGCGTCTATTTCCTGGGGATGGGGGCGGGTGGGGTCCTGACCGGCCTTGCCACCCGTCCCGTCGAGGTGGCCGCCGGTCTTGCGGTGACGGGGCTGTTCGGCAGCATCTATCACCCCGTGGGAATCGCCTGGCTGGTTCGCGGCGCGGAAAACCGGGGGCGGGCGCTCGGGCTGAATGGGGTCTTCGGGGGGCTGGGTCCCGCCGTCGCGGCCCTAAGCGCCGGACTTCTGACCGAATGGCAGGGATGGCGGGCCGCGTTCATCGTTCCCGGAGTGGTGGTCATGGCGACGGGCCTTCTGTTCGTGGCGCTCGTGCGTCTGGGGGTGATCGTCGAGGCCGGAGCCGACGTCGGGACCGAGGTTCCGGTATCCCGCCGGGATGCCCTGCGCGCCATTCTCGTTCTGGTGACGACCATGTTGTGCGGCGGTCTGATCTATCAGGCCACCCAGGCCAGCCTGCCCAAGGTCTTCGCCGACAATCTGGACGCCTCTCTCGGTGGCGGCCTGCTCGCGGTGGGAACGGCGGTCAGCGTCGTGTACGGGGTCGCGGGATTGATGCAGTTCGCGACCGGGCATCTTGCCGACCGCTTTCCCCCGGCGGCCGTCTACGCCGTCCTGACCCTGCTTCAGGCGCCGTTTCTGTACATGATCGGGGTCGCGGAAAGCCTGCCGCTGATCGTCGTGGCGCTGGCGGCGGTCGCCCTCAACATCGGCGTTCTGCCCGCCGAGAACATTCTTCTCGCCCGCTATGCGCCGCCGAACTGGCGAGGGACCGCGTTCGGGATCAAATTCATCCTGGCGTTCGGGGTCAGCGCCCTCGGCGTGCCCTTGGTGTGGTTTATCCATGGGGCCACCGGCGGCTTTTTCTGGCTCTTCGTTCTGTTGACTGGCCTGTCCCTCGCCGCCGCCCTCACCGCCCTTGCCTTGCCTCCGGAGCGAGGATGATTTCATGATTTTTCTTGGGTTTCGTATTGAAAAGCACCTGGGGGTGGGACAATCTACCAGGATAGGGGTCGTGTCTGGAAAACGTGGGAGCGGATCGTGAGCGTGGAGAAAATTCTGGCCGAAAAGGGCCGTAACGTGGTCACGGTCATGCCGGAGCACACCACGGGCGACGCGGCGAAGCTGCTGACCGAGCACAAGATCGGCATGATGGTCGTCTGCGACGTCAAGGGCCGTATCGAGGGCATGCTGTCCGAACGCGACCTCGTCAAGGGGATGGCCAAGTACGGCCCCGCCGTCCTGACCATGCCGGTGCGCAACCTGATGACCTCGAAGGTCATCACCTGCACGGGCGGGGACGACATCAAGGAACTGATGGAGATCATGACCTCGCGCCGCATCCGCCATCTTCCGGTGGTGGAGGGGGGAAGGCTGGTCGGTATCATCAGCCTGGGCGACTTGGTTCACTTCCGTCACCAGCAGACCCAGATGGAAATGGGGGTCCTGCGCGACTACGCTCTGACCCGCAAGCCCTAATTCCGGGTTTATCAGCCCGTTTGTCGCAGATTCGCCTTGTAATTGGCAAATCGGTAGGCAAGATGGGTCCCAATCATTCTGACGTGAGGAGTCCCACCCGGGTCTCGGCGCCGGGTTCGGTGCCATCGCCGGTTCAGAGATTGATGCGACGCATGAGTCCATGCGTCGCCACGAAATAGACGTGGAGAAGAAGATGCCTACTGGCACCGTGAAGTGGTTTAACAGCACCAAAGGTTATGGGTTCATCCAACCCGATGACGGATCTGCCGACGTGTTCGTGCATATCTCCGCCGTCGAGCGGGCCGGGATGGGCAACCTGAACGAAGGTCAGAAGATTTCCTTCGAAGGCGAGATGGACCCCCGCAAGGGCAAGATTTCCGCCGTCAATCTGAAGTCGATCTGACGACGTCCAGCTTTTCGGACAGTGGGGGGCGCGAATCCGTTCGCGCCCCTTTGCTGTTTCCGGTCCATGGCTTTCCCCGCTCCGTACCTGGGGGAATCAGCCCCGCGCCGGGGGAATCAGAAAAGGGTGCGTCGGGTCGTGGGCGGTGAAGGCGCGCTTGGCCGCCGTCCGGTTGGCGACGGCGTAGCAGTAGACGCAGCCATGGGGGCAGGACTCGTAGGCTCCGATGTCCCGCGACCGGGCGCAGGCGCAGGGGCGGTGAGGCTTGGCGGTGGCTTGGATCGGGTGCCCCGCCACGTCGGACAGACGGATGGCGTCGATGCAGCGCGCCTCGGAGAGCCCTTCCAGCAGCAGGGTGGGTTGCCCGCACAGGGACAGGGTCATCCGGTGTCCCATGGCGATTTCCGCGAGGCGGGTGAGCAGGGCCCGTTTACGCTCGTCCGTGGGATCGTCCCAGGTGAAGCCGGAGCGGGCGGCGGCATCCATGTTGCGGGCGGTCTTGCGGTAGACGTGGGCCCATGACACCACCACCTCGTCCACCGCCCCCTCCAGCGCCGAGGCCAAGGCGGAAAAGTTGGCGAGATGCCATTCGGGAGGGGTGAGCGAGGAACTCACGATCGGATCATAGCGCCAGACCACCGATCTCACCCCATGATCCCGCGACAGGGCGCGCACCAGCCCGATCGCCCGCTCTGTCCCGGCCACGGAGGCCTCCAGCGCCCGGGGATAGCCCGTGATGGTGTACTGGACGACGAAGGGGTATTGGCTCCCAAGATTATCCAATATATCAACAAACGGCTCTATGTTCCTTGTCCAAAACACAAATCCGTCCACATCCGAAGGGGTCAGGGGAACCGTCCACGCCGGACCGCCATAGGGGTTGACGATCCGGCAATACCCCTCCCGGAGGCGGGTCAGGAACCAGGCTCCGTAAAATGCCGGGATGTCGGTTCTGTAGCTTGCCGAGATAATCATCGGGCGCGCGTCCTTGCGCGGGGGAGTTCTCCCATCCTACACCAGGACCATGGATTTTCGTACAATTCAACAGTTGACGCCGTCACGACGGAAGACAACACTGGGGCGTCCGAGCTGGGGCGTCCGGTTCTTCAGGGGTTTTTTCCATGGCGCTTTCGGGGCGTCGCGTTCTGTTGATCGTCTCGGGCGGCATTGCCGCCTACAAGTCCCTTGACCTGATCCGCCGTCTGCGGGATCGGGGGGCCTCGGTGCGCTGCATTCTGACCCGGGGCGGGGCGGAGTTCGTCACTCCGCTGTCCCTGGCCGCCCTCAGCGGCGAGCCCGTGTACCAGGACCTGTTCTCGCTGAAGGACGAGACCGAGATGGGGCACATCCGCCTGTCGCGGGACGCCGACCTGATCGTGGTCGCCCCGGCAACGGCCGATCTTCTGGCCCGGATGGCGGCCGGTCTGGCCGACGATCTGGCGGCCACGGCCCTGCTCGCCACCGACAAGCCGGTTCTGGTGGCTCCGGCCATGAACACGCGGATGTGGGACCATCCCGCCACCCGCGCCAACATGGCGGTTCTGGAATCACGCGGCGTGCTCCGGGTCGGTCCCGCCGCCGGTGAACTGGCCTGCGGCGAGGTGGGCGAGGGCCGGATGGCCGAGGTCGCCGACATCCTCGCCGCAATCGAGGACGCTCTGGGCAGGGATTCGCCGGGGGAGCCCTCCCTGGCCGGCCTCCACGCCGTGGTCACCAGCGGACCGACCCACGAGCCCATCGATCCGGTGCGCTACATCGCCAACCGCTCGTCAGGGAAGCAGGGCCACGCCATCGCCGCCGCCCTGGCCCGCCTCGGCGCGCGGGTCACCCTGGTCAGCGGTCCCACGGCCCTGCCCGATCCCTCGGGGGTGGAGGTGGTGCGGGTCGAGAGCGCCCTGGAGATGCTGGCCGCCTGCCGCGCCGCCTTGCCCGCCCACATCGCCGTGTGCGCGGCCGCCGTCGCCGACTGGCGCGTGGCCAACGTCGGAGCCGGCAAGCTGAAAAAGGGCGGGGGAGCCCCTCCCGCCCTGGAATTGGTTCTCAATCCCGACATTCTCGCCCACTTGAGCGCTCCCGGCCCCGGAAGACCGGCGTTGGTGGTCGGATTCGCGGCCGAGACCGGCGACCTGCTCGCCAATGCGCGATCCAAGAGGGAGACCAAGGGGTGCGACTGGATCGTCGCCAACAACGTCTCGACCGGTTCCGGGACCTTCGGCGGCGACGCCAACACGGTGCACCTGCTTTCCGCCGACGGGAGCGAATCCTGGCCCCCCATGAGCAAGGCCGAGGTGGCCCGCCGTCTGGCGCGGCGCATCGCCGGGGCCTTCGCCGTGGGGGCCGCGCCATGAACGGGAGAGAGGCGGGCATCGCCATTCTCCGTCTGCCCAACGGCCATGATCTGGAGCTTCCGTCCAGGGGCTCGGCCCTGGCGGCGGGAGTGGACCTGCTGGCTGCCGTGGCCGCCGACATCGTCCTGCGGCCCGGGGAAAGGGCCGTGGTGCCCACCGGGATCGCCATTGCGCTGGAACCCGGCACGGAGGCGCAGGTCCGGCCCCGTTCCGGGCTGGCGGCGCGCCACGGGGTGACGGTGCTCAACAGTCCGGGGACGGTCGATGCCGACTATCGGGGGGAAATCGGCGTGATCCTGATCAATCTGGGGACGGAGCCCTTCGTCGTGACCCGTGGGATGCGCATCGCGCAACTGGTGATCGCGCCCGTGATCGCGGCGACATGGCGGGAGGTCGGGGCGCTTCCCGACAGCCGGCGCGGGAGCGGGGGATTCGGTTCCACGGGGACGGAGGGCGAGCGATGCTGAGGCCGTCGAAGAAGTTGCTGTTCGCGATCGAGGCGATTCTCGACATCGCCTATCATGCCGGCGGCGAACCGGTGCAAAGCAGCGAAATCACCCGCCGGCAGGGGATTCCCCGCCGCTACCTGGAACAGACCCTCCAGCATCTGGTGCGCAACGACATCCTGGTCGGCGTGCGCGGCCCACGGGGCGGATACCGGTTGGCCCGGGAGCGGCGGCGCATCTCCATCGGCGAGATCGTCCGCGTGGTGCGGGCCATGGAGGCCGGAGAGGACGGCGCAATCGAAATTCCCGGTTCCGACCTGGGGCAGAGGGTGATCCGCCCCATGTGGACCGACCTTCAGGCCGAGGTGATGGGACGACTCGATGCAATCACGGTCGACGATCTGTGCATGCGGGCTTACCATGAGGGCCTGCCCAGTGAAGCCCGGCAAAAACTCGACTTCACCATCTGAGCCGCGAACTCTACGCCGCGAAACGAGGAAACCGATAGATGACCGATACGAGCAAGACCAAGCCCGCGCCGAATGCCGGCGAGTTTCGTGGCCGCGTGTACGACTCGATTGCCGAGACAATTGGCGCGACGCCCCTGGTGCGGATCGGGAAAATGGCGGCCGAAGCGGGCTGTGTCGCGGAGATCCTGGGCAAGTGCGAGTTCTTCAACCCGCTGGGATCGGTCAAGGACCGCATCGGCCTGTCCATGATCGAGGCGGCCGAAGCGGCGGGAAAACTATCCGCCGACTCGATCCTGGTGGAGCCCACCTCGGGCAACACCGGAATCGCGCTCGCCTTCGTGTGCGCGGCCAGGGGATACCGTCTGATCCTGACCATGCCGGAAAGCATGTCCATCGAGCGGCGCAAGATGCTCCAGCTTCTCGGCGCCGAAATCGACCTCACCCCGGCGGCCAAGGGAATGACCGGCGCGGTGCGGCGGGCCGAGGAACTGGTGGAAACCCTGCCCAAGGCCGTCATGTTGCAGCAGTTCGAAAATCCCGCCAATCCGGCGGCCCATCGCCGGACGACGGCCGAGGAAATCTGGCGCGACACGGGCGGGAAGGTGGATGTGGTCGTGTCGGGCGTCGGCACCGGCGGCACGCTGACCGGCATCGGCGCGGCGCTGAAGGAGCGCAACCCCAAGATTCAGATGGTCGCGGTCGAGCCCGAGGACAGCCCGGTTCTGTCCGGCGGCGCGCCGGGACCGCATAAGATCCAGGGAATCGGCGCGGGCTTCGTTCCCGCCATCCTCGACCGGAAACTGATCGACGAGATTTTGCAAATCGGCAACGAGACCGCGTTCGCCGCAGCCCGCAAGGCGGCCCGGATGGAGGGACTCCCGGTCGGCATCTCGTCGGGGGCGGCCCTGGCGGCGGCCCTGGAAATCGGGGCGAGGCCGGACATGAAGGGGAAAACCGTCGTCGCCATCCTGCCCAGCTTCGCCGAGCGTTACCTGTCCACCCCGCTGTTCGACTTCTGACGGCATGGACTTCACCGAGGAACAGATTCACCGCTACGCCCGTCACATCATCCTGCCCGAGGTCGGCGGGGTCGGGCAGGGGAAGCTGCTTGACGCCAAGGTGCTGGTGATCGGGGCGGGGGGGCTCGGGTCGGCGTCGATCCTGTATCTTGCCGCCGCCGGGGTCGGCACCATCGGCGTGGTGGACGACGATACGGTGGACCTGTCCAACCTCCAGCGGCAGGTGCTGCACGCCACCGACCGGATCGGGATGAGCAAGACGGCCAGCACGGCCATGGCCGTCGCCGCCATCAATCCCGACGTCCGTCTGATCCGCCACGACGTCCGTCTCTCCGCCGGCAACGCGATGGAATTGGTGTCCGGGTACGACATCGTCGCCGACGGATGTGACAACTTCCCCACCCGGTTTCTGGTCAACGACGCCTGCTTTTTGGCCGGAAAGCCGTTGGTTTCGGCGGCGATCCTGCGTTTCGACGGCCAGCTCGCCACTTTCAAGGCGCATGAGGGCGGCCCCTGTTACCGCTGCATCTATCGCGAGCCGCCGCCCGAGGGGCAGATTCCCTCGTGCGCCGAGGCGGGGG
>JADGDA010000081.1 GCA_015228695.1 Alphaproteobacteria bacterium | reverse complement strand
TTCCGTGGCCCTGGACCCCCGCCTTCGCGGGGGTGACGAGCGGTTTTAGGAAAACAAACCCTCACCCGATTCCCCTGCCTTGTTTCCTGGTTTTCCGGGGCATGTTCGTTGACAGGAGGGAAACGCGCCCATACCCTTCGCGGCACCCCGTCCCATCGCGGTGTTCCCATGTCCGACACGCTGTCCCTCGTCCTGGCTCAGATCAACCCGACCGTCGGCGCGATCGCGGGCAACGTCGCCCGCATCCGCTCCGCCCGCGCCGAGGCCGCCGCCGGAGGGGCCGATCTTCTGGTGACCGGGGAACTGTCCGTCACCGGCTATCCCCCCGAGGACTTGGTGCGGCGCCCGTCGTTCCTGCGCGCCGTGCGCGCGGCGGTGGAGGAATTGGCCGCGGAGGCCGGTCCGGCGCTGCTGCTGGGAGCGCCGTGGGAAGCGGATGGGCGGTGCCGCAACGCCTCCCTCCTGCTGGACGGAGGGCGGGTGGCCGAGGTGCGTTACAAGCGTCACCTGCCCAACTACGGTGTTTTCGACGAGGTCCGGGTGTTCACTCCCGGTCCGTTTCCCGAGCCGATGCCGTTTCGCGGAATCCGGCTGGGGGTCATGGTGTGCGAGGACATGTGGTTTCCCGACGTCTCCCAAGGTCTGCGGGACGCCGGAGCCGAACTCTTGATCGTCCTCAACGGGTCCCCCTACGACCTCGACAAGCCGGAGCAGCGCCGGAGCCATGCCGGGGCCCGCGTCGCGGAAACCGGCTTGCCGCTGGTCTACGTCAATCTGGTGGGGGGGCAGGACGAACTGGTCTTCGACGGCGGTTCGTTCGTCCTCGGCGCGGACCGGTCGCCGCGCGTCCTCGTTCCCTCGTGGGTCGAGACGCTGACGCCGACGCTTTGGAGCCGGGAAGGCGAGGGCTGGCGGTGCGCTCCGGGGCCGGTCGCCCCCGCGTCCGGCGAATGCGAGTCCATCTACCGGGCCATGGTCGTCGGCCTTCGCGATTATGTGGGGAAGAACGGCTTCCCCGGAGTCCTGATCGGCCTGTCCGGCGGCATCGACAGCGCCCTCAGCGCCGCCGTCGCCGTGGACGCCCTGGGGGCGGACCGGGTCCATTGCGTGATGATGCCGTCCCCCTATACCTCGCGGGAGAGCCTGGAGGACGCGGCCCAGGTGGCGGAACGGCTCGGGGTGCGTCTGGACGCCATCTCCATCGAGCCCGCCATGGGCGCGTTCGCCTCCATGCTGGAGGGGGCCTTCGCCGGGACCGCCCCCGACGCCACGGAAGAAAACATCCAGGCCCGCGCCCGGGGGATTACCCTGATGGCCCTGTCCAACAAGTTCGGGGCCATGGTGCTGTCCACCGGCAACAAGTCGGAAATGAGCGTCGGCTATTCCACCCTGTACGGCGACATGTGCGGCGGGTTCTCGGTGCTGAAGGACGTCTACAAGACCACGGTGTTCGAGGTCTCCCGCTGGCGCAACACCCACCGCCCGGAAGACGGCCTCGGCCCCGACGGCCCGGTGATGCCCGAACGGGTCATTTCCAAGCCTCCGACCGCCGAACTGAGACACGATCAGACCGACCAGGACACCCTGCCCCCCTATGCTGAACTGGACGCCATCCTGTCCCTGTTCATCGAGGGCGAGGAGGGCGTGCACGAAGCCATCGCCAAGGGCTTCGACGAGGCCACCGTGCGCCGGGTCTGGCGCATGCTCAATCTGGCCGAGTACAAGCGCCGGCAAGCCCCGCCCGGCGTCAAGATCACCCGGCGCGCCTTCGGGCGGGAGAGGCGCTATCCCATTACCAACGCCTTCACTTCGCTGAGGTAGAGTTCTAGAATGACGCGACCATGACAGCGAAGGTGGGGAGAGCGAAGGTGGAGCGATGAGCAAGATTACGCACCTGAAATTAGAAAACCTGACGGCTTTCAAGGCGTTTGACCGCTCATTTTCATCCGGCATCAATGTGCTGATTGGAGCCAATGGAACGGGAAAGACCCATCTTCTGAAAACCCTCTACGCAGCTTGCGCCATCACGGACGGCGAGGATTTGGAGAAGTCGTTCGCGCAAAAACTCCGCAACGTCTTTTCCCCCTACGAGGGACGCATCGGAAGGCTGGCGACGCGGACGGGGAAAAGCGTCAATGTCCGCATCTCCGTGACTCGAAAGGAAGGCCAGACCCTTTCGGTGGAGCTCTCAAATCACACGAAGACGATTGACGGGGTCACGACGACGGGGGAGACGACATGGAAAAAAAATAAACTTTCGTGTGCTTATATTCCCGTTAAGGAAATGCTTTCGAATGCCCCTGGATTCCTTTCAATGGCATCGAAGCGGGAAATATCTTTTGATGAAACATATTCCGACATTATCAAGAAAGCGTTTCTCCCAAAACTCCTCGGCCCAACGGACGAGGATCGTCGAAGGCTCCTCTCGGCGTTGCAAGAAGCTATCGAGGGCAAGGTGATTTCAAAAGGAGAACATTTTTTTCTTAAGAACAGGCAAGGCGATTTGGAATTTACGTTGTTGGCGGAAGGAATACGGAAGCTTGCGCTTATCTGGCTTCTGATTCAAAACGGGACTCTCCTCAGTGGATCCATATTGTTTTGGGGATGAACCAGAGGCGAACTTAAACCCATCATTGCTCGGACAAGTTGTTGAGGTTGTCCTTGAACTTCAGCGGCTTGGCGTTCAGGTTTTCCTGACAACGCATAACTATGTCCTTTTGAAGGAGTTTTATCTTAGGGGAAGGCAAGACGACAAGGTGTGGTACACATCCCTTTTTCGAGACGAAAAAAACTCGACTGTTTCATCATCTCAAGCAGAAGAATACAATAGCATAGATAATAATAAAATCATGGAAACGTTTTCCGACCTTTATGACCGGGATGTTGCGAAAGCTCTGGGCAGGGATCGATAAATGGATTGTGTCGAAGGGGAGATTCACATTGATTTCACAAAGGCCACGAGCTACCGTAAGCTCGATGAGCAGAGAAGCGGGATTCCTCCTGGCATGAGTCTTGTGGATTGCTTTGTCGAGGAAGAAGATCGTTTTCTCTTCGTCGAGATAAAAGATCCATCATGCGAACCAAAGAGCAGCACCCCGAAAGCGAAGGAGGCCGTCGCACGAAATCGAGAACGTTTTTTCTGTGATACGAAATCAGAGGACATCATAAACAACCACCTTGTTCCAAAGGCAAGAGATAGCTATACGTACATTCATCTCATGAGCATTGACAGTAAGGAAATAATATATGTTTTCCTTATCGGAGAAGGTGCGAGAGAGATTGATAAAAAACTTCTTGTCTCGTTCAAGGATCGCCTTCTCTCCAGGATTCGCCACGAAGCGGATATCCCCTGGAAGAGACATTACGTCAAGGACTGCGTCGTCCTCACGGAAAAAAGCTGGAAAACGGTTTTTCCCGAATATCCGATCACGCGGCGGGATCGGAGCGTTCCTTGACCGTCACCGTGCGTTTCGCCCCGAGCCCGACCGGCTTTCTGCATGTGGGCAATGCCCGGGTCGCGTTGCTCAACTGGCTGTATGCCAGGGCCCAGGGGGGGCGGTTCGTGCTCCGGTTGGACGACACCGACGCCGAACGGTCCCGCCCGGAATACGCGCGGGCCATCGGGGAGGACCTGTCCTGGCTCGGGCTGTCCTGGAGCGGGCAGGTCCGTCAGTCCGAGCGCCTGGACCGCCACCGGGCCGCCGAGGCGCGGCTGCGGGAGGCGGGCCGGCTCTATCCCTGCTACGAGACTCCCGAGGAACTGGAGCTGCGCCGCAAGCTGCAATTGTCGCGGGGCAGGCCGCCCGTCTACGACCGGGCCGCGCTCGCGCTGGACGGCGTCGCCAGGGCCCGTCTGGAGTCCGGGGGCCGCCGCCCCCACTGGCGCTTTTTGCTGGACGACCGCGACGCGCAATGGGACGATCTGGTGCGCGGCCCCTGCCACTACAGCGCCCGGCATCTGAGCGACCCGGTGCTGGTGCGCGCCGACGGCACGTATCTCTACACCCTTCCCTCCGTCGTGGACGATATCGACCTTGGCATCACCCATGTGATCCGGGGGGACGATCACGTCACCAACACCGCCGTCCAGATTCAGGTGTTCGAGGCCCTGGGGGCGCCGCCCTGCGCCTTTGCCCATGTCGCGCTGCTGACCGACGCCACCGGGCAGGGATTGTCCAAGCGCCTCGGCTCCATGAGTCTCCGGGATCTGCGCGATGAAGGTGTCGAGCCGGAAACGCTGGTGAATTTTCTCGCCACCCTCGGCACGTCGGAGGCGATGGGGGCGGTTCGCTCCCTCGACGGGCTGGCGGCGGGATTCGATTTCGCCAGGATCGGCCGCGCCCAGCCCCGCTTCGACGACGCCGAGTTGCGCCACGCCAACGCCCGGTATCTCCATGACATGCCGTTCGCCGCCGCTCGCCCGCGTCTCGCCGCCCTGGGGCTGTCCGATGCGGACGAGGCGTTCTGGCTTGCCGTCCGCCCCAACCTCGCCCGCCTGTCCGAGGCCGTTTCCTGGTGGGCGGTGTGCGGGGACGCCATCCGTCCCGTCATCGAGGACCCCGCGTTCACCGCTGCCGCCGCTGCCCTGTTGCCGCCCGAGCCCTGGGACGGCACCACCTGGGGCGTCTGGACCTCCGCCGTCCGGCAGGCGACCGGACGGAAGGGAAAGGACCTGTTCCATCCCCTGCGTCTGGCCCTGACCGGCCTCGACCATGGTCCGGAGCTGAAGGGCCTGCTGCCGCTGATCGGCCGGGAGCGGGTTCTGGAGCGGCTGAGCGGAGCCACAAAAAATGGCTCCTCGACGTCGCAAGTGGATTCCGAGGGAAAGAACCTGCTGTCCCTCCTCAAAAATCCGTAAGCCGCAGAAAGCCATGATTTCCGCAGATGAAATTTTCATCCAGCACCAACGCCTGCGAACCGCGCAACGCTCCGCTGATAGGGCTGCATCCGGGCTTGGTGCTCGCTGGATAAGGGAAGGGGATGGTACGAAACGGCGGCACCCGCCATCGCCGTAAATCCGATCGCGCGACCAGAAAGGGAGGCTTTCTGCGGTCGATGAGGTTTTGAGGAGGGACAGGAGCGTGCGGGGGGAAACGCGCGGCCGGGACGAAAGCCCTGCCGCGCGCCTTTCCGGTTACGCCAAGGGCGAAACGAGCTTGGCGATTTGCTGCGACTGCGGTGGCGTGTAGGTGAGTGCGCTGCCGCCATGGCCGTTGTCGGCCATGCCAAACCCTGCGGCCGCATACTGGCCGAACAGGGTTACTTTGCTGGAGATGGCACCATCCTGAACGTTAAGAACCGTTGACCCCTGATCATTGGCGACGGTCGTCAGTTTGACGTTCGAAATATTGAAGTTCTGGAAATCAATCGTGTCATCGAAGTCAAAGGCGCGAAGGGTCGCCGCGTTGACTCCGCTGCCCTGGTCCACCCGCAACACGGAAGATACGCCGAAGCTGACGTCGACGCTGCTCGCAGTGTTCACCAGTTCGAGAACGGAGTTGTTGTCAATGACCTGCTTTCCGCCAAGGTCGTTGCTGACGTGGCTGGCGGCAATCTTGAGCGTTCCGCCGCTGGCCACAATCGTACCGGCGTTGTTGGAAAGGTTGAAGATCGTTCCCGACCCCGACACCATGCCGCCGCTTCCAACGGACAGGGCATAGGACGCCCAGGTATGAGCGGGGGTACCCCAATCCCATGCGTAGGCGGTGCTGTCTTTCAGGTTCAGCGTTCCGTTGACAACCATTCCCGCGCCGGTCCCGGCAAAATACCCATTGGCGACGTTGACGTTGCCGTTGATCGTGATCGTGCCGCTGGTGGACCATGCTCCGTTATTGATCACGTTCATGGTCCCGTCCACGGTCAACCCACCCCCGAACTTGGCCCCGCCATTCAGGACGGCACCGGCAGCCACAGTGGTGGTGTTGGCATAGACGGAACCCCCGACCGTTGAGACATCGGAGGCAAACGTCAGTGATTTCAGAGAGGCGCCTTCGCTCCCGATCGTGTAGCCGGCGTTTGCGTTGGCCCCATTAAGGACTAGGTTTCCCTGTCCATTGTTCGCCGTGGTCACGTTGGCGTAGACAGATCCGCCCACGCCAACGGTCAGGGTGGAATCTGTCGTGAACGCCACTTTCGCTGCGGTCCCCTGGCTCAACGTGTTTTTGATCGAGCCGTTGAGGATCGAGTCGCCGCTGACATTGATTTGTTGAGAATATCCCAGTGTTGCCGTGCGTCCCAGGTCGCCGTTGACGACGCCTCCCGCCAGGGTGATGCTGCCGTTGCCGATAATGTCTCCGTTGATGGTGCCGGTGTTGAATACGGCACGTCCGGGATAGGTGTTGGCGACGCTGCCGATGGTGCTGGTGTTGATGTTGTCGCCACTGATGATGCTGGTGGTGGTCGTGGCTCCCCCGGTCTGGCCGAGGTTGATGGCAACGGTCCTGGCCTGCGAACCGGGCGAAAGACTCATCAAGCCCCCATTGATCGTTCCGGCATTGTTGATTCGGACAGACGTTGACAGCACGCCCGCTCCCAGGCTGATTGCGGCCCCGTTGGTCGCCTCGATGACGGCATTGCGGTTATTGACGAGATTCAGGGCGGCGGTTGCCGCCGAAACATCGAAAACAACTCCCCCATTGGTGCCTTTGACAAGCGCGGGCGAGGAACCATCGGCACTTCCGTTGTTAAACGTAACGTCGCCATTCGCCAACTTGAAGTTAACTGCAACGCCGTTGTTTATGCCATTGATGGAGCTTATTGTGCTCAGATTGTTATACTCAGAAGCCTTTGCAGATCTCCCAATGCTGAAAAGACCGCTGATATTTTTCGATATAGTATACGTGTTTTTTGTTGGGGTTGATATAACGCTGACTGGGCTTGAGGGTGTAGACATTTCTATATCCTCCTCAGAATGAGACGCAAAGTATTTTACTTGGCGCTGCCATCGGGAAAATCACGTCACTGTCACCCCCCCTTGGCGACCACTAGGGCCGTGTCTTCCTCTTTCTGGAAGACTGACCCCATACGTGTCATGCTACCAGCGGAGTGCTTGAAGACGCGTGATGTCCGTCACAGGGGGACAAGTATTTTCGCGTCAGTATGAATGCCGGGAGGCGTTACAACCGGCGTGCGATGGGGGGGATGATATGCCCGAGTGCGATCCTGGAGCGGCGGGGGCCTCACCTGCCGCCCCCCAAACCGACAGCGGTCTGGAATCACTCGTTTTTTCTTTGCAGCTTCTCGGGTTAGCCGCCGATGCGGATCAAATTCGACATGCCATGGGGTTGAGCCGCCCCTTTGCCGAAGTTGACCTTCTGCGCGCCGCCAAGGCTTTTCCCGTTAAAATCCGTGCCGTTGCCGTCGCCCCGGAACGTCTTGAGAATGCACCCATGCCGGCAATCGCGGAAATGAATGACGGGCGCTATCTGGTGGTCGGTCGGATTGCCGACGCAGGCGTGCTGGTTCAGGAAGCCGGGTCTCCCACTCCCCGCCACATCAGCAAAGAGGTTTTTCTCGAATCGTGGAGTGGGCGTCTTATTCTGCTCAGTCGGCGCGCCAGCCTGAGCAATTTGCAAAAACGGTTTGATTTCGGCTGGTTCATGGGTGCCGTCGGAAAATATAAAGGAATTCTTGGCGAAGTTCTGATTGCATCATTTTTTCTGCAACTGTTGACGCTTGTCACACCCTTATTTTTTCAGGTTCTGATCGACAAGGTTCTGGTTCACCGTGGCCTGTCCACTCTGGACGTGCTGATGGTCGGGCTTGGGGTGTTATCCGTGTTCGAGGTCGTTCTTGGCGGCCTGCGGACCTACATCTTCGCTCACACGACGAACCGCATTGATGTCGAGTTGGGGGCGCGGCTGTTCCATCACCTGTTGGCCCTGCCGCTCGCCTACTTCGAGACCCGCCGTGTCGGTGATTCGGTGGCCAGGGTCAGAGAGCTTGAAACCATCCGTCAGTTTTTGACCTCATCGGCGCTGACGCTGGTCATCGATCTGGTTTTTACCTCGGTGTTTCTTGCGGTGATGTTTTCCTACAGCGTCACCCTTACCTGGATTGTCGTTGGAGCTTTCCCATTCTATATCGCATTGAGCTGGGTGATTACGCCCATGTTCCGCGAGCGCCTTGATGAAAAATTCAGGTGCGGCGCGGAAAACCAGTCCTTTCTGGTTGAAAACGTGACCGGCGTGGCGACCCTGAAGGCCATGGCCCTGGAGCCGCAGATGCAACGGCGATGGGAGGAAAGCCTTGCCGCCTACGTCTCCGCCTCATTTGCTTCCGGGAACCTGGGCAACTGGGCCAACCAGATTGCCACTCTGGTGAATAAGGTGACGGTGGTGGCAACTCTGTTTTTCGGTGCCCGCCTTGTCATCACCAACGATTTATCCGTAGGCGAACTGGTCGCCTTCAACATGCTGGCCGGGAACGTCTCTGCTCCGGTGTTGCGCCTCGCCCAGTTATGGCAGGAGTTCCAGCAGGTACGGGTCTCGGTTGACCGGCTTGGTGACATTTTGAACACCGCACCCGAGTTCCTGACGGCCGGGCAGGGAGCCGGAGCCAGCGTCACCCCGCCCCCCATTCATGGGGACATCCGTTTCCAGAATGTGACGTTCCGCTATCGGATTGACGTGGCCCCGGTGCTTTCGGATCTGTCTCTATCCATCTCGGCGGGACAGGTGATTGGCATCGTCGGGCCTTCGGGATCGGGCAAGAGCACGCTTGCCAAGCTGATGCAGCGTCTCTATGTCCCGGAATCGGGCAATGTCTTCGTCGATGGCGTGGATATCATGCTGGCCGACCCCGCTTGGCTGCGGCGCCAGATTGGCGTGGTTCTGCAAGACAATATCCTGTTCAACCGCTCTGTCCGCGACAATATCGCGCTCGCTGATCCGACCATGGCGATGGAGAGGGTCATCGCCGCTGCCCAGCTTGCCGGTGCGCACGATTTCATCCTGGGTCTGCCCAGTGGCTACGATACCGTCATCGGCGAGCGCGGCACCGCGTTGTCGGGTGGCCAGCGTCAACGCATCGCCATTGCCCGCGCCATCATCACCGATCCGCGCATCCTGATCTTCGACGAGGCGACCTCGGCTCTGGACTATGAAAGTGAAAGCATCATCCGCGCCAACATGAAACGTATGGCCTCTGGGCGGACGGTGATTCTCATTGCCCACCGCCTCTCCACCGTTGCCAGCGCCGACCGTATCATCACGATCGAGCGGGGAAGGATCGTTGAGGACGGGACTCATGAGCAGCTTGTGCGTGCTGGTGGACGCTATGCGTCGCTTTTGAAGCTGCAAACCTCCATGGCCGAGTGATCCCCAATGCCGATGTACCGCCCCCGCTTGAAACGCCCTGGCTACGAGCTGGAATTTCTCCCCGCCGCCCTGGAAATCATCGACTCCCCGCCTTCCCCCCTTGGCCGCGCCATCATGCTGTGCATCTGCGCCTTCGTTGTTGTTGCCCTGGCGTGGTCAATTTTCAGCCGCGTGGATGTGATTGCGACAGCCCCCGGAAAAATCATCCTAGAAACGGCAGTTGGACCGGCTTCTGAGAGGTTTCCGGGGCGAAAAACGCTGGTAGAATATGGGGATGGAGCCC
>JADGDA010000080.1 GCA_015228695.1 Alphaproteobacteria bacterium | reverse complement strand
TGTTGAGGAGCCATTGAATCTAACCGGCGGTCCGCACGCAGCGGACATGGTTGTAGACTCTCCGCACGTCGCCCTGGGGTCCATGGCCCCAGACCGGGTAGCTCGACGGGTCTCCGACCTTGGGGTCCGACCGCTGGGCGCCGGCGCCGTGGACGTCGGTGATGCTCTCCTTGGACCCCACGCTGCGCGGCCCGCCTCCGAACCCCCCAGGCGGCCCCCCAAGACCACCGGGAGGCGGAGGCCTTCCGCCCATCTGATTTCCGGGCGGACCTCCGCTCATCTGACTTCCGGGCGGGCCTCCGCCCATTGGCCCTCCGGGACGCGGGGAGAAGGCTCCGAGGGCCTCGCCGAAATACACGACGACGGCATCCGTCCCCGGGTGACGGCCGTCCAGGTGGGTGGTGGACGCCCAGTAACCCGGGAAATTGGGTTGGCCATGCTCATCGGTGATGGCCGTGGCGTGGAACATGGGATCGATGGCTGCGGAGCGGGTGCCCTGCGGCGAACGGGTGTAGTCCACCAGGCTCTGTAATTCCTTGGCGTCGGGCAACCGCCAGTCGTCGTGGCCGAGATGGTCGAGTCCCTCGCAAAAAGCCAATGCCTCCGGCCAGTCCATGCGGCCATCGCGATAATGGGTCCGCCCGAGGCGGTTCCGCAGACTCTCGTGGCCGCTGTCCACCTTCATCCAGGCGAGCCCGGTGGCGCGGTCGGTCACCACGCCGTTACCCGCGTCGTGGAACTCATTGATCCCATAGGCCGGATTGCCGCGCACCAGACGGAGGTAAAAGCCGGCGCGCATGTGGGGTTCCTGCCCGTAACCCTTGATCCGGCCGTCGGCGAAATTGACGCCGAAGAAGGTGGCGTTGCCGCGCATGGTCAGGCCCCGATAGGCGGTGCTGGAGATGTATTGGGCGTCGATGAAGCGCAGGGGCCTCCCACGGGAGACGGTCTGGGCCTCGGTGGGATATTCGAAATCGAAGACGTCCGTGTCGAGATAGGGCTTGGCGTCGGCCGGCGTCCGGCTCATATCGGCCACCAGGCCGGTCGCGCCGTCGAAATTCATCAGGGAGTAGAGCTGCTTGATGGTCGGCACCCGCCAGTCGGAATGGCCGCCGGTGGTGGCCTGGGTGGCCCGCGCCGGAGCCTCCCGCCAGGGGACGTCGCGGGTGAATCCCTTCTCCCACATCAGCCCGGTGACCAGATCGGAAACGGTGCCGTCCCCGTTGTCCCGGTAACGGGGCGGATGGGTGGCATACTGGGCATCCTGCCCGAAAACGCTCTCCCCCGGCGAGGGACAGGACCACTGGGCCCCCCCTCGGATCCCGTAGCAGCGCGACTGCCCCGTATCCACCACCGGAAAGGAAAGCACCGGAAAGGAAAGCTCTGTGGCCCGAACGCCGTCGCGCGGGAAGGCCCCCGCGCTGATGATGATCGCGGGGAGGAAAAAAAACAGGCGGACGGATCGCATCCCACAGCCTCCTGACGAATCCGAAATCGGGCTCCGATGGTAGCGGAACGGACCGGCCACGACAACCAATCCGTGGCAGGAGACAGGTTCGCATACAATTTTATCTAATTTAATCGTCAATTATAAATAATATTGATAGTCCATAATTTATAGTTATTACAGAACAGTGCGTTTTCATATTTATTGAACGGAGGGAAAATAAATGCTATTATGCTTGTACAGTGGGAGCAGACGGAAGCCGTATGAGACTCCTGCGTGACGTGTTCGGGAGGATGCTTCGATGATTCACTCGAATGTCGCTTTTCCGGGAAAACATGGTCTCGTCAAGCGCCATGCCGCGCGCTCCTCCCACTCGTCGGTCCTGGGGTTGGGTCTGCTTCTGGGGGCGGTCGTTCTCGGCATCGCCGGGTATGCGGTCGTCCGCTCGAATGCCCCTCCCCCTCCGACCGCGACCGATCTCGTGGAGGAGATGACCCAGGCGGCCCGAGGGAGCGTCGTGCATTTCCACGCCCTGGGCGGCGCCCTGAGGGCGGCCCGGATCGGGAACAGGGTCGTCGTCACGGCGGAGGGCATCCCGCCCGACATCTGCGTTCAGGCGGGCTGGACGCTGGCGCGGAGGGGGATCGTGACGATCAACGGGACGACCCCGGCGCGGGTCTCGGCGGCGGCGCTGAGCAGCATCTGCAACCAGGGGAGCGGCCCCGTGACCATCTCCTGGGCGCCTCGCCAATAAGCTCCCTATCCCCGGTCATTGAGAATGACCGCTGGTATATCCTCTCATTCGGCGGCGGTCCTGCGTGGGCGGCCGCCGGTGGCGAGCCCGAGCTGTTCCCGCAATACCTTGCCCGAGACCTCCTCGACCGCTCCGTCGGGCAGGTTGCCGAGTTGGAAAGGGCCGTAGGACACCCGGATCAGGCGCGAAACCGAAAGGCCCAGGTATTCCATGACCCGGCGGATTTCCCGGTTTTTCCCCTCGCGCAGGGAAACGATCAGCCAGGCGTTGGAGCCCTGGACCCGCTCCAGGAGGGCCTTGATCGAGCCGTAGGAGACTCCGTCCACGGTCACGCCCTGTTCCAGGCGCGCCAGCCTTTCCGGCTCCACCGTGCCATGAACCCGGACCCGGTAGCGCCGCAGCCAGCCCCTGGCCGGCAATTCCAGTTCCCGCGCCAGCCCCCCGTCGTTGGTCAACAGCAGCAGACCTTCCGAGGTCAGGTCGAGCCGTCCCACCGAGATCACCCGCCCCAGTTCCGGGGGCAGGTGGGCGAAGACGGTGGGGCGGTTTTCCGTGTCCTTGTGGGTGGTGACCAGACCACGCGGCTTGTTGTAGCGCCACAGACGGGTCGGCGTCTTCGCCGGGAGAAGTTTGCCGTCCACCTGGATCGAATCGCCCTCCCGGACCACGACGGCCGGAGTGCTCAGAACCTTGCCCCCCACCGCGACCCGTCCCTCGGCGATCATCCGCTCGGCCTCGCGGCGGGAGCACACTCCGGCGCGGGCCAGGACCTTGGCGATGCGGTCGCCCCCCTCCTTGGCCCCCTCCCCGGTTCCTTCCTTGGCCCCCTGGCCCTTTCCGGTCTCAGCCATCGGCGCGGCCTAGGGTCTCCATCAGTTCCCGCCATTCCCGGTGGGACAGCCCGCTGTCCTCCCGGGTTACGGCCTCACCCTCCAGCATCCGCCGGACCACGGCCAGCCCGGCCGCCGACAGATGGGCGCCGCCCATGCGGTACTCCAGGAAGGCGTCGTAGGTATGGGGAACCCAGCGGCGGACCGTGTCGAGCATGACCTCGGCATAGGCGCGGATCTCGTACTGGGCGTGGGGGTCGAGCCGCAGCGACAGAAAGTGCAAAAGGTTGTGCAGATCGATCTTCCAGTACCATTGGGTATAGGTGTTCAGAGTCAGATTCATGCGGGCCAGCTCGCGGGCTAGGCCCTCGCGGGTCGGGTCGCGGGCGTCCTCGTTCAGAAGCTCCTCGTAATGGTCGAAGCAGCGCTCGGCGTCGGCGCGCAAAAGATCGATCACCGCCTTCGCCTGATCCGACCCCAGCGTCGCCCCCCTGCCCTGGTGGTTGGTGGCGGATTGGGCGGCGACATACTCCGGAGCCGGCAAATAGAACTCCCGGTCCATGATCGAGTACCGCGCCGAATACTCGTTGACGTTGGCGGTGCGGTGACGGATCCACTGCCGGGCGACGAAGATGGGCAGCTTGACGTGATACTTGATCTCGCACATCTCGAAGGGGGTCGTGTGCCGATGGCGCATCAGATAGTTGATCAGCCCCTTGTCCTCGCTGACCTTGCGGGTTCCCCGTCCGTAGGAGACGCGGGCGGCCTGAACGATCGCCGAGTCGTCGCCCATGTAGTCGATGACCCGGATCATCCCGTGGTCGAGCACCGGCAGCGCCGCGAACAGAATCTCCTCCAGCCCGGAGGAGACGACGCGGCGGGTCGGGGACGTGACCTCCCTCGAATGGGTGATTTCCGCGTTCTGTTCGGGCGTCAGGCGCACAACGGCGGCTCCCTGGTCTGGACGATGCGAACGAGATTAGCGCGGAGACGGACCCGATGTCCAAGACCCATTTTTCCTTTTCCTTTTCTCGGCTTCCCCGATCGGCTACACTGGGCCGGTCGGGTGACCGACTATGGTGCTAAATCCCGCGTGGAATAAGCGTTGCGGACCCGGGGGCAGTGCCCGGCGCCTCCACCATTCCTCCCGTCCTTCCGGACGGGTTCATGGGGGCGAAACAGGATCGACGTGCGTGGTAAAGACACGGAGTGTGCTCGGCATGGTTCCGCCGTTATCGGGCCTTTCTACAGGTGCCAACGATAATGAATTGGCCCTCGCTGCCTAACTAGGTAAGCGCGGCTCGGGGGGCGCCGGGCAACAGAAGCCCCCCACCGGGAGAGGTGCGTCTTGGGCCGGACAAGGGGTCCGGCGCGGGGTGGGGGCGGTGTGTTGGCGGGCATGACATGTTGACGGGCGGCGGCGGCGGCCTCCATTACGAGAAGATGGTTGAGGATGCCCTGCGCGGGGTCGTCCGCCGGGCGCTTGAGGAAACCGCGGCGGTCGGGTTGCCCGGAAGCCATCATTTCTACATCACCTTCCGCACCCGGTATCCCGGAGTGGACATCGCGCCGCACCTGATGGACCGCCATCCGGACGAGATGACCATCGTCCTCCAGAATCAGTTCTGGGGCCTCGACGTCTCCGAGGATTTTTTCGAGGTCACCTTGAGCTTCAACAAGGTCAACGAGCGCCTGCATATCCCGTTCGCCGCCGTTTCCGCCTTCGCCGATCCGTCCGCCAAATTCGGGTTGCAGTTCAACGTGGACATGACCCGCGAGCGTCCGGCCCCGGCGGACGGCTTCCCGCTCCCGGAGGAGCGGCCAGGGGAGCGAGCGGACGAGCGGAAAGAGGAACGGTCGGAAGAGCGGCTGGAAGAGCGGCCGGGGGAACGGCCGGGGGAACGGAAAGAACTGGCGTTTACCGCCCCGCCGCCGTCCCGGAAAAAGGCTCCGGCGGACGGAGACGCGGAGGGCAAGGTCATTGCCCTTGACGCCTTCCGTAAAAAGTAGTTCCACCTTCGACGGACAACGGCGCGCCGGAGTCCCCGGACCCCGTCCGGGTGCTTGGGAACGCGCCACCATCGAGGGGGGATTCATTCCATGATTGACGCCGCATTCGCCGATATGTTCCCGCTGGGCGAGGACACCACGCCCTATGCCAAACTGACCTCGGACTTCGTCTCCACGGCCAAATTCAACGGCAAGGAGATCGTGACCGTGGCTCCGGGGGGGCTGAAGCTCCTGGCCAAGGAGGCGTTCCGCAACGTCTCCCACCTGCTCCGCCCCGGCCATCTGCAACAGCTCCGCAACATCCTCGACGACAAGGAAGCGTCGCCGAACGATCGTTTTGTCGCCCTGGAGTTGCTGAAGAACGCCAACATCGCCGCCGGCATGATCCTGCCCATGTGTCAGGACACCGGCACCGCCATCATCATGGGCAAAAAGGGTCAGCAGGTCTGGACCGAGGGCAACGACGCGCTCGCCCTGTCCGAGGGAGTCGCCGAGGCCTATACCGAGTTGAACCTGCGCTATTCCCAGATGGCTCCCTTGTCCCTCTACGACGAAGCCAACACCGGCAACAACCTGCCGGCCCAGATCGACCTCTACGCGACCGAGGGCGGCTATTACAAATTCCTGTTCATGGCCAAGGGTGGCGGCTCGGCCAACAAGACCTACCTGTTCCAGCAGACCAAGGCGGTGCTGAATCCCTCCAGCCTGATGAAGTTCCTGGACGAGCAGATCCGCACCCTGGGAACCTCCGCCTGCCCGCCGTACCACTTGGCGATCGTCATCGGCGGCACCTCGGCCGAGGTGAACCTGAAGACGGTCAAGCTGGCCTCGGCCCGCTACCTGGACAGCCTGCCGACCAAGGGTTCCAAGGCCGGTCACGCCATCCGCGACACGGAGTTGGAGGCCATGGTGCTGGAGATGACCCGGAAGATGGGCATCGGCGCCCAGTTTGGCGGCAAGTACTTCTGCCACGACGTCCGGGTGATCCGCCTGCCCCGCCACGGAGCCTCCATGCCCATCGGCATCGGCGTGTCCTGCTCCGCCGACCGTCAGATTCTCGGCAAGATCAGCCATGACGGCGTGTTCCTGGAGCAGATGGAAACCAACCCCGCCCGCTTCATGCCCGAGGTGCGCGAGGACAAGTTGTCCTCCGACGTGGTCAAGATCGACCTGACCCGGCCGATGGAGGAAATCCGCCGCACCTTGAGCCAGTACCCGACCAAGACCCGGGTCTCGTTGACCGGTCCGATGATCGTCGCCCGCGACATCGCCCATGCCAAGCTGAAGGAGCGGCTCGACAAGGGCGAGGGGCTGCCCGACTACTTCAAGCAGATGGCCGTCTATTACGCCGGCCCGGCCAAGACCCCGAGCGGGATGGCCTCCGGCTCGTTCGGGCCGACCACGGCGGGGCGCATGGACTCCTATGTGGACCTGTTCCAGGCCAATGGCGGCTCCATGGTCATGCTGGCCAAGGGCAACCGGTCCAAGGCCGTCACCGACGCCTGCAAGGCCCACGGAGGCTTCTACCTGGGCTCCATCGGCGGCGCGGCGGCCCAGTTGGCCCAGCAGTCGATCCGGAAGGTCGAGGTGCTGGAGTACCCGGAACTCGGCATGGAAGCCATCTGGCGCATCGAGGTGGTGGACTTCCCCGCCTTCATCATCGTGGACGACAAGGGCAACGACTTCTTCGCCGCCCTGGCTCACTGATACCAGCGGTCATTCTTGATAGCCGTTGGTATGAGACGAAAGGGAAAGGGAGCGTCGGGACCGCCCGACGCTCCCCTCCCCGCCGCCGCCCAGATCAGGCTCAGTCCTCCTCCTCCTCATCCACCCCGCCTTCGTCGTCTCCGCCCTCGTCGTCCTCTTCCTCCTCGTCGTCCACCCCGCCTTCGTCGTCTCCGCCCTCGTCGTCTACCCCGCCCTCGTCGTCCTCTTCCTCCTCGTCGTCCACCCCGCCTTCGTCGTCTTCTCCACCTTCCTCGTCCACCCCGCCTTCGCTGTCGTCGTCGGCTTCGTCGCTCTCGTCACCCTTGTTTCTTCTGTTCCGACGGCCGTCGTCGCTTCCACCCTCGTCGCTCTCGCCGCCTTTGCCGGACCTGAATCCGTCCCTGGTCTTCTCCGACGGCGAGCGGGAATCGGCAACAGGGGCGCCGCGCTGCCGATCGCCACGGGCATATTGCATGGCTTCACCGATCTCGCGTTCAAGATCAGCGATGCGGGTTGCGTCGGAAGGATGGGTGCTCAGGAACTCCAAGGTTCCGCCCCCTCCCTTCGCGGCGGCCATGCGGCGCCAAAAACGGGGGGCCTCCCGTGGATCGTACCCGGCCATGGCCATGAAGATCAGCCCCAGCCGATCGGCCTCGCTTTCATGCATGCGGCTGAACGGAAGCAGGATGGCCAGGGATGTGCCGATCCCGAAGGCGGCGGCAAAGGCTTGTTGGGTCTTGGGATCGTCCTTGGCGAGCGCCGCGCCCAACGCCGCCCCGGTGAGTTGAACGAGAAGCGACTGGCTCATGCGTTCGTTGCCGTGATTGGCGATGGCGTGCGCCACCTCGTGCCCCATGACGACGGCCAACCCCGCCTCGCTTTCCGTCACATCCAGAATGCCGGTGTAGATCGCCACCTTGCCCCCGGGCAGACAGAATGCGTTTATCTGATCGCTCTCGATCAGCTTGAATTCCCACTTGTAACCTTTAAGCCGCTCCGCCTCGCCTTGTTGCCGGAAGTACGCCTCGACCGCATTTTTTAATTTACGTCCGACGTTTTGCACAAGCTCCGCATCGTCCGTCCCTTTGAGAACGTCATTCTTACGGATGATCTTCTTGAATTCCCGCGCGCCAAGAGCATTCATTTCGGAGTCGCCCAGCAGACTCAATTGCTGGCGTCCCGTGATCGGTACCGTTCCACAGGCGGCAAGCATGAACAGCGCCAGCAGCAGACATATTTTACGCATGGCATGTCCCAATGACCGGGGTTGACAAGGTCCCCCATTAGAACCCCAGCCGGCAGGGAATGGCCAGTCGATTTCAAGGGGGCCGATTTCAAGGGGGCCGATTTCAAGGGGGCCGAAAAATGGCGCCCACCGAAAAATGGCGGCCCTTTCCAAACAATCTTTCCTCCTTTATCCTGCCCGCCTGGGGATCGCGGTTGGCCCCGAATGACCCAACCGAATAAATGCGGAGAGCAAATATGAGGACTGTGATCAGCGCGGCTTGTCTTTCGATCGCCCTCCTGGCGAGCGGTGCCGCCTTTGCCGGTGCCGACGACGCGAAGTGGGTGGCGAAGTGCATGAGCGACAATACCGACGCGAAGGTTTCCGTCGAGATCGTCGCGAAATATTGCACCTGCATGAACAACAAGATGGACGAGAGCGAGACCCTGTCGATTTCCGCCTGGGAAAAGAAGAATCCGGCGGAAATGGCTGCCTGTGAGAAAGAGTCCGGCTGGAAGTAAGCTCTCCGCAATCGCGCCGGGGGGCCGGCCACCAAGGCCCCCCGGACAAACTCCAAAGGGGGAGGGGGATCGAATGAATGCGTCATTGTTCAGTTTTCGCGGCAGGGCGCCGAGACGGGACTATTGGATTTTCACCCTGGTCATGTTCGTTCTGATGGTCGTCGGCGTCCTTGCGGATTCCGCCCTGGCCGAGACGGACTCCGCCCTCTCCGAGGACGAGGAGGTCTTTCCCGTCGTCACCATGATCATCCTGCTCGTGATGACGTGGCCGGGTCTGGCGATGACGTGCCGGCGCTGGCATGACCGCGACAAGTCCGGCTGGTGGATGCTGATCTCCCTGGTGCCGCTCATCGGACCGCTGTGGGCGCTGATCGAAAACGGCTTTCTCGCCGGTTCGCCGGGGGACAACCGCTTTGGCCCGCCTCCTTACGGTTCGGCCCCTCCCCTTTCCGCGAGCCCGCCGCCTCCGCCTCCCGCCGCCCCAGAGGCCGGAGTCTGACCCCGGCGTTTGGATGCATCGATGCCGGGAGAACCGGGACGCATGGCGGGAACGAGCCCCTCCCGCGTCCCGGAGTGGCGATCCGGACTACTTCTTCTTTTTCCAGATCTCGGTTCCCTTGCTGCCCTTGTCGGAACGGCGCCACCATCTGCCGTTCATGTTTCCGTCGGGACCGATTTCCATCAGGATGATGGTGTTCTTCTTCTCCGCGACCGCCGCGACCGCGAACACGTTTCCGGCCACCTGACCGACTCCGACATATTCGCCCCCGTCCCACTTGACCAGATAGGCCCCCGAGGGCTCCGGGCTGACGACCAGCGTGCCGTCCTCTTCATACTTGCTGCCGTCAACCTCGGTGCCGGAGTAGTCGTACGTGCCCGCAACGTTGACCTGAGCGAGAGCGCTCCCGGTGAGGCCGACGAAAAAAGCAAAAGCGAGTGCCGCGTTGTGAATCATGAATCATCTCCTTTGGTCCCAAACATCGGATGGACCGCGCGTCCATCCGAACGGAGGCAAGATAACACGCCGACGGCAAAGATTCCGCCCCCTACCGGAAATCAGTCACGGCGATCGCTCGAACGGTTCTAATGTGGCGAGGGATTCCTCTGGCGGGCAAATTGTGATTCGTATGTGGCTGCA
>JADGDA010000007.1 GCA_015228695.1 Alphaproteobacteria bacterium | reverse complement strand
GACCTTGGTCCCGGAGGTGATGAACAGCGGGCCCCTGGGTTCGATGTTGAACAGGGCGTAGGGCACGGCCTCGCCGGCCTCGGTCGAAATCAGAACCCCGTTGCGGCGGCCCTCGATCGGACCCTTGTAGGGGGCGTAGCCGTGGAACAGGCGGTTCATGACCCCGGTGCCCCGGGTATCGGTCAGAAACTCGCCGTGATAGCCGATCAGACCGCGCGAGGGGGCGTGGAAGTTGATCCGCACCTTGCCTCCGCCCGAGGGCTTGAGCCCGACCATGTCGGCCTTGCGGTTGTTCATCTTTTCGACGACGACGCCGGAAAATTCCTCGTCCACGTCGATCACCACCTCCTCGATCGGCTCCAGCATGGTGCCGTCCGCGTCGGTGCGCAGCAGCACCCTCGGCCGGGAGATGGACAGCTCGAACCCCTCCCGGCGCATGGTCTCGATCAGGACGCCGAGTTGCAGTTCGCCGCGCCCGGCGACCTCGAAGGCGTCCTTGTCGGCGGTCTCGGCGATGCGGAAGGCGACGTTGCCCTCGGCCTCGCGGGCGAGGCGGGCGCCGATGACCCGGCTGGTCACCTTGTCGCCCTCGCGCCCGGCCAGGGGCGAGTTGTTGACGGAAAAGGTCATCGCCAGCGTCGGCGGATCGATGGGATGGGACGGCAGAGCCTCTCCGACCTCCATAGCGCACAGGGTGTCGGCGACGTTGGCCTTGGTCAGGCCGGCGATGGCGACGATGTCTCCGGCCTCGGCCTGCTCGATCGGCACCCGGTTGAGGCCGCGAAAGGCCAGAAGCTTCGACGCCCGGCCCGCTTCCAGCACGGAGCCGTCGCCCGACAGGGCCTTGATCGGCATGTTGACCTTGATGATCCCCTGCTGAATCCGCCCGGTCAGGACCCGGCCCAGGTAGGGATCGGCCTCCAGCGTGGTCGCCAGCATCGCGAACGGCTTGTCCAGGTCCCGCTCCGGCGGGGGGACATGGCGGGCAATCAGCTCGAACAGGGGTTGCAGGCTGGTGCGCGGCCCTTCCAGCTCGGGCGCGGCCCAGCCGTCGCGGCCGGAGGCGTAAAGGGTCGGAAAATCCAGTTGCCGCTCGTCGGCGTCCAGGGCCGCGAACAGATCGAACACCTCGTCGTGGACCTCATAGGGGCGGGCGTCGCCGCGATCGACCTTGTTGATCAGCACGATGGGGCGCAGGCCGAGGGCGAGCGCCTTGCCGACCACGAACTTGGTCTGCGGCAACGGCCCCTCGGCGGCGTCCACCAGGACCACCACTCCGTCCACCATGCCGAGGATGCGTTCGACCTCGCCCCCGAAATCGGCGTGGCCCGGAGTGTCCACGATGTTGATGCGGATTCCCTCCCAGTCCACCGAGGTGCATTTGGCGAGAATGGTGATCCCGCGCTCACGCTCCAGATCGTTGGAGTCCATGGCGCGTTCCTGCACCTTCTGATTCTCGCGGAAGGTGCCGCTCTGCTGGAGCAGGGCGTCCACGAGAGTCGTCTTGCCGTGGTCGACATGGGCGATGATGGCGATGTTGCGGATATTCATGACCGTCCGTCGGTACGGGGTTCAGGCGCCGGGGTCCCGGGCCAGGGTGGCCTTGACAAGGGCCGAGAGGGATGTTTCCGGGCGGGCGCCGAAGTGGCCGATGATCTCGGCCGCAGCGATGCCCCCCAGGCGCGCGCAGGTTTCCACGTCGCGGCCGGTGGTGTAGCCATGAAGAAAGCCGGCGGCGTAAAGATCCCCGGCTCCGGTGGTGTCGACCACATGGTCCACGGGCTCCGCCGCCACGTTCAGCACCCGGCCCTCGTGGATGACGGACGAGCCGTGGGCGCCACGGGTCAGGGCGACGGTGGCGCAATGACCATGCACGGCCGCCACCGCCTCGCCGAAAGTGGAGACCTGGTACAGAGACCTGATCTCGTCCTCGTTGGCGAACAGGATGTCGATGTGATGGTGGACGAGGTTGCGGAATTCCTCGCGGTGACGATCGACGCAAAAGGAATCCGACAGGGACAGGGCGACCTTGCGCCCCGCCTCCTCCGCTACCCTGGCCGCCTTCAGGATCGCCTGCTTGGCGTTGGGGGCGTCCCACTGATAGCCCTCCAGATAGGTGACGGCGGCGGAACGGATCAGATCGGGATCGATGTCGTCGGGATGCAGCTCGACGCACGCGCCCAGATAGGTGTTCATGGTCCGCTGGGCGTCCGGCGACACCAGGACGAGGCAGCGGGCGGTGGAGCGGCCGTCGCGCAGCGGCTGCGTCCCGTAATGGACCCCGATGGCGCCGATGTCGTGGCGGAAGACCCGGCCCAGTTCGTCATCCGCCACCTTGCCCACATAGGCCGCGCGCCCGCCCAGCGCCGCGATGCCCGCCGCCGTGTTCGCCGCCGACCCGCCGGAACACTCGATGGCCGACCCCATCAGCCGGTACAGATTGTCCGCCTGTCCGGAGTCGATCAGAGTCATGCCCCCCTTGGGCAGGTCGTGCCGCGCGAGAAAGGCGTCCTCGGTATGGGCAAGGACATCCACGATCGCGTTGCCGATCGCGACGACGTCGAAACGGGTATCCGTCATCGGGACCTTCCTTCTCGATAATCGGGGGGGTGGGACCAGGGTCGCCCTGCGACGGGCCGCAGTATACAGTCCCCGGCCCAGGCGGCAAGCCGCTTCTGTGCACTAGGGATTGAAGCTCTGGGACAGACTTCCGATCAGCAGGGCCCAGCCGTCGACCAGAACGAAGAAGATCAGCTTGAAGGGCAAGGCCATCATGACCGGCGGCAGCATCATCATGCCCATCGACATCAGAACGGAGGCGATGACCATATCGATGACGATGAAGGGCATGTAGATCAGAAAGCCGATCTCGAAGGCCCGGCGCAGCTCGCTGATGATGAAGGCCGGTACCAGCACCTTGAACGGAAGGTCGGCCTGGGCCGCGACGGCCGGGGTTTTCGAGATATCCATGAAAAGCTGGACGTCGGAGGGGCGGACGTTGTGGGCCATGAAGCTGTGAAACGGTCTGGCGACCCGTTCCACGGCCTCGTTTTCCTCGATCTGCCCATCGATCAGGGGCACGATTCCGTCGTAGTAGGCCTTTTCCAGGGTCGGCTGCATGATGAAGAAGGTCAGAAACAGGGCCATCCCCGAAATGACCATGTTGGGGGGGCTGGTCTGGGTGCCGAGCGCCTGACGGACGAAGTGCAGAACGATGACGATCCGGGTGAACGACGTGGTCATGACCAGAAGACTGGGGGCCACGCTCAACACCGTCATCAGGGCGACGAGTTGCAGAACCCGCCCGCTGGTGGACCCGCTGCGGTCCCCCATGTCGAGGGTCACCGACTGTGCCAGGGCCGTGTCGGACGACACGGCGAGAACGAGCGCGAGGACCCCGGCCGCAGCCCATCCCCATGGCCTTCCGGTCATGCCGCTTCTCCCGCTTCGCCGGTCCCGGAGGCCGCCAGGGCTTCGGGAAAAGAGGAGGGGGGGACGACATTCTCCACCACCAAGTCCGCGCCCCCCCCGAGCAGCAGCAGATGTTCGACGTCGTCGCGCCGGACCAGAACCAGCCGGCGCTTCGGGTCCACCTGAAGGGCCTCGACCAGGGCGAGCCGCCGGTCCTGACGGCCGCCGAAACGCTGGGAATGCACTCCGAACCCGAACCGGCGCACGGCCCACCCCGTGACCAGGATCAACCCGATCACGAAAACGAGCGCCAGAACGAAGCGGGTGTAGTCGTCGAACACCATCTTATCCTTGGCTCATCCTTGGCTTATCCTTGGTCGTACGGACCCTTGTCCCCATCCGGCCCGGCGTAAGCCCTGGCGACCCGGCCCGCGTCGGGGCGCGGGTCCGCCATCGAATGGAACTGGGCGGTCAGATCGGCGGTCAGATCGTCAAGGGCGGTCATCAACTCTTCCAAGTCCGGAAGAAGAACACGCCCCTCGTGAACTGGCAAGGCCGCGATGCCGTGGCAGGCGTCGTGCACCTTTCCTTCCAAGGCGGACAGGTCCACCTGACGGCCCTCCCCCAGCAGCCGGCGGGCGGTGGACACCAGGGAGGACGCCTTGTCGACGTCCATGCGGACGGGATCGGCGGTGATCATGGCGCGTCTCCGATCAATTCGGCCATGTTGTTGTTGGCCCGGTACAGATAAACCAGCACCTCGGCGACGGCGGCGTAGGCCTCGACCGGAATTTCGCTGTCCACGTCGACGGCGGCGAGAAGCTGCGCCAGATCGGCGTCCTCGCGCACCTTGACGCCGTTGGCGAAGGCAAGCTCCAGAATCTGTTCGGCGAGGAACCCGCGCCCGCTCGCGACCACGCGCGGCGTGCCGGCCACCGAGGCGTCGTAACTCAGGGCGACGGCGATGGCCCGAGGCTTCTCGCCGTCTTTCCGCTGCTCATCCTGGCCGAACCTGTCCGCCAAAGGGCCTTCCCCCGAACAGACGTTGCTACGGCGAACAGAGTGGGCCCGAGGATTTAACAAACCTTTAAAAACAAACCGGAGAGCCCAATCACCATCGTTTTACGGTTTCTTAAGGCACGCGGCGTGATACTGTTCCATGGGCGCGTGGCGGATCGGAGGCGCGTGGCGATGGATCTCAATAACCTGACGTTCTTCAAGATGGCGAAGGCCCGCATGGACTGGGCCGCCGAGCGGCAGCGGGTTCTGGCCCAGAACGTCGCCAATGCCGATACGCCCCGCTATCAGCCGGAAGACGTGAAGCCCTTGAACTTCGGGGAGCTGGCGCGCGCCGCGCGTCGGCCGGGACAGGTCAAGACCGCCATGACCGATCCGATGCACATGCCCGGCAACGTCCCCGACCGGGGGGATTTCCTGGTCGAGAAGGTGAAGCACGCCTATGAGACGGCGCCGGACGGAAACGGAGTCGTGCTCGAAGATCAGATGGGAAAGATTTCCGAAACCAGAAGCGCCTATGAAGTGGCGCTCAACCTGTATCAGAAACAGTTGAGGATGATCCGCACCGCCCTCGGCCGGGGCCACTGACGGGGAGGTGATCCATGGATGATCTGATCAGAATGAGCCGGATCGCGACGTCGGGCATGAAGGCGCAGGCCTCCCGGCTCCGGGTGATCTCCGAGAATCTGGCCAACGCCGACTCCGTGGGCAAGACGCCCGGTTCCGATCCCTATCGGCGCAAGACCATCTCTTTCAAGAGCGCCCTCGACCGTCAGGCCGGGGTCGATGTGGTTCGGGTCGACAAGGTCGGCGTGGACCGCGCGGAATTCGACACCCGCTACGAGCCGAGCCATCCCGCCGCCGACGAAAACGGCTACGTCAAGCGTCCCAACGTGAATCCGCTGATCGAGTTGACCGACATGCGCGAGGCGCAGAGGACCTACGAAGCGAATCTGAACGTCATCAATTCGTCCAAAGAGATGGTCAAGCGTACCATCGACATGCTGCGCTGACCGCCAAGGAGGCCATCGTGACCGCCAATTTCACCGACGCCATCTCCGCCTACCGCTCCGCCGCCAGAACCGCCCTCGGCATTCCCGCGACCGAGACGGCGGACGCGGCGGCCCCGAAGCCGGGGCAATCCTTCGCCGCCCTGGTCAAGGGAACGGTCCAGGACGCCGTCCAGGCCAACAAGAAGGCGGAGCAGATGAGCATGAAGGCCCTGACCGGCCAAGCCGATCTCCGCGAGGTGGTCACGGCGGTGGCCAATGCCGAGGTCACCCTGGAAACCGTGGTCGCCATCCGCGACAAGGTGGTCGGGGCCTATAACGAAATCCTGAAGATGCCCATGTAGCATGTGGCCGGTCCATGAATGAAGCCGAAGTCCTGGAGGTCACCCGCGAAGCCATTCTGATCCTGGTCAAGATTTCCGCGCCCACGTTGATGGTCGGCATGGTCATCGGTCTGGTGATTTCGCTGTTCCAGGCGTTGACGTCGATCCAGGAAATGACCCTGACGTTCGTGCCGAAGATCCTGGTCGTTTTTCTGTCCCTGATCGTTTTCGCCCCGTTCATGCTCCACGAACTGACCGCGTTCACGCAGATGATGTTCGACCGCATCGTCGGCCTGGGGTAGGGCCGTGCTCGACGAACTCCTCAGCCTGGATGTCTATCGTTTCCTCCTGGTGTTCACGCGCCTTGGGGTGGTGGTCCAGATGATTCCGGGCATGTCGGCCCCCTATGTCCTTCCCCAGTTCCGTCTCGCCCTGGCGCTGGCCATTTCCCTGCTGGTCCTCCCGGTCGTGGCGCCCACCCTGCCCCCCCAGCCCGAGAACGCGACGGCGCTGTTCCTGCTGATCGCCGGAGAGGCGGCCGTCGGGGTTTTTCTCGGCCTGATTTCCCAACTCCTGATGACCGCGATCAATTTTGCCGGAGCGATCATCGGATTCACCTCCGGCATGGCCAACGCCACAGTCTTCGACCCGATTTCCGAGGAACAGGGCGCCATGGTGATCGGGTTCATGGGCAACGTCGCGGTGCTTCTGATCTTCACCACCGGCCTGCACGGGCTCATCCTGGGAGCCGTGGTCGATAGCTACACCCTGTTCAAGCCCGGCGGCGGCATCATGATCGGGGACATGTCGAAATCGCTGGTTTCGACCCTCGATCACAGCTTTCTCATCGGCGCCCAGTTCGCTTCCCCGTTCATCCTGGGGTCCATGGTGTTCCAGATGGGGCTTGGGGTGATGTCGCGCCTGATGCCGGCGATGAATGTGCTTTTCGTGGGTCTTCCGTTTCAGTTGCTGCTATCCTTTGCCTTGTTCGTGATCGTGCTTCCCCCGATCATGCAGGCGTTTCTGGTGTTCTTCCGCGATGGACTGACCCCCTTCCTGGCTCCCGGGTGACCCATGGCCGACGACGACGGCGGCGAGAAATCAGAAGAACCGACCGAAAAGAAACTCGGCACCGCGCGCGAGGAAGGCAACCTCGCGACCTCCCAGGAAGTCGGCCACTGGGTGATGCTGAGCGGCGCCCTGTTCCTGGTGTCGAGCCTGGCCCCCGGAATCGCGCGCGACTTGAAAATCCTGCTGCTGCCCTTTCTGTCCGAGCCCCATGCCATGCCGATGGATTTTTTCCATCTCCGGTCGACCCTGGCCGATCTCGTCGGGCGGGTGGGGATGATTCTTTTCCTGCCCGCCGCGATGTTCGTGGTGCTGGCGCTGGCGTCCAGCATCATGCAGCACGGGTTTTCCTGGTCCACGAAGAAAATCACCCCCAAGATGTCAAAGTTCAGCCCCATCGAGGGCGCGAAGCGGATTTTTTCGGTCCGCGGCGTCCTTGAGACGGTCAAGGGGATCATCAAGCTCGTCATCGTCGGCGGCGTGATGTACGCGCTGGTGGCCCCGAAGCTCGGCTACCTCGCGCTGATGCCCGCGATGGATCTCTATGCCTCGCTCGGCGAACTCCAGGACCTTACCGTGGCGCTGTTGACGGCCGTGGTGGCGGCCTTGACCGTTCTGGCGGGAGCCGACTTTTTCTTCCAGCGCTACAAGCACATGAGCGAGCTTCGCATGACCAAGACCGAGGTCAAGGACGAAGCCAAATCGACCGAGGGCGATCCCCAGGTGAAGGCCCGCATCCGCCAGATCCGCGCCGAGCGCGCCCGGGTGCGCATGATGCAGGCGGTTCCGACCGCCAGCGTGGTGGTGACCAACCCGACCCACTATGCCGTCGCGCTGAGCTATGATATCGAGGCCATGCAGGCTCCGAAACTGGTGGCGAAGGGGATCGATTCCCTCGCCCTCAAGATTCGGGAGGTCGCGGAGGAAAACGACGTCCCCATTGTCGAGAATCCACCTCTTGCGCGGACGCTTTACGCGGCCGTGGATCTCGACCAGGAAATTCCCCCCGAGCATTACAAGCCGGTGGCAGAGGTAATTGGTTATGTCATGCGGCTCAAAGGCACGTTGCCTTCTCGACCTTCTTCGTAATCCGATCCCGCTCATTCTCGGGGCGGCGGTCGTCGCGCTGGTGGTCATGGCGCTCAACCCGCCGTCGCCCGAATGGGCCGTGCTGCTGGAGGGTGCGGGCGCCCTGGCGGCCCCGATCCTGCTCGCCCGCGCGGAATTCCGGTTCCGGCGCGAAGCCGAACGGGCCAGTCTGGCCGCCGCGATGATCGAGACCGAGCCCGGTCCCCGGCTGGTGACGGCAAGGGACGGCACCCGGCTTTACGTCAACGAGGCGGGACGGCGTCTGCTGGGAGGAAAAGGTCCCTTGCAGGCCCTGGAGGAAAGCGGCGGCGGCGACCCGCGCGCCGTCGCCGCCGTCGAACGGCTGACGATCTCGGTCGCCGGGCAGGTGGCCGACAGCGTCGAACTTCCCATCGGAGGCCCGGACAGCGAGCCCGAGTGGCTCAAGGTCTCCGTGCGCCCCCTGGCCCCCCTGGGCGCCGCCCGCCGCCCCGGGATGCTGGTGTGGAGCATCGAGGACATCACCGCCCGCCGCGCCATCGAGGAAATCCTGCGCCGCGACCGCGAGGACCTGACCGACTTTTTCGATTTCGCCCCGGTCGGGCTGTTCACCGCCGACGCCGACGGCAGGTTCCAGCACGTCAATCTCCGCCTTGCGGAATGGTTGGGCGAATCGGTGGAGGCGCTGAAGGGGCGGCCGCTCATCGACGTGCTGGCGGGACCGCTCGCCCCCGAGATCGAGGACGAGGGACGGGGCGAGGTCAAGTTCGTGACCACCTCGGGCAACGTTTTCCAGGCCTTCATCAGCCAGGCCATTTTCGACGACGGCGGCGCGATCTGCACCCGTTCGGTGGTCGTGCGCGACGTGATGGCCGAACGGGAATGGAAACAGGCGCTCCGCGATTCCGAAAACCGTTTCCGCTGGCTGTTCGACGACGCTCCGGTGGGGGTGGTGATCCTGGACCTGGAGGGGACGATTTCCGACTGCAATCCCGCCTTCTCCGACATGCTGGGGGAAACCCGTGGATTTCTGGTGGGGCAACCCCTCGCCGACCGGATCGCCCGCGAGGATCGCGGCGACGTGGCCAACGCCCTGTCCAAGGTGGTGATGGGAATCGCCACCACCGCCCAGATCGAAGTGCGCCTCGGCACCACCAACGGGCGGACGGCGTCGGTGTTCATCAGCCCGACCGGCGAGTTGGACGACGTCACCGGGCTGGTCCTCCATTTCATCGACAGCACGGAGCAGCGCAGCCTGGAAATCCAGTTCGCCCAGGCGCAGAAGATGCAGGCCATGGGCCAGCTCGCGGGCGGAGTGGCCCACGATTTCAACAACCTTCTCACCGCCATGATCGGATTCTGCGATCTTTTGTTGCAAAGGCACGGCGCCGGCGATCCCTCGTTCGCCGATATCATGCAGGTCAAGCAGAACGCCAACCGCGCCGCCAATCTGGTGCGCCAGCTTCTGGCGTTCTCGCGCCGGCAACCCTTGCAGCCGCGCATGCTCGACGTGGCCGAGGCCCTGGCGGAGCTGTCGCACCTCCTCCGCCGCCTCCTCGGAGAGAACATCGCGTTCAAGCTGATCCATGGCCGGGACATCGGTCTGGTCCGGGTGGACCCCGGTCAGTTCGATCAGGTCATCATCAATCTGGCGGTCAACGCCCGCGACGCCATGCCGGGCGGGGGCACCTTGACCATCACGACCGGAAAGGCCGGCTTTAACGAGCCGACCCAACGCGGCGTCGAATTCATTCCGCCGGGCGATTACGTGATGATCGAGGTCAGCGACACCGGCACCGGCATCGCCAAGGAGGATATCGGCCGCATCTATGAACCATTCTTTTCCACCAAGGAAGGCGGGGCCGGAACCGGCCTCGGCCTGTCCACGGTCTATGGCATCGTCCGCCAGACCGACGGCTTCATCCTGGTGGACAGCGCGGTGGGAGAAGGCGCGACCTTTACCATTTACCTGCCCCATTATGAACCCGAGGTCCTGGACGGCGAAGCGCACGCCGTCAAGCACGAGCCTCCCCCTTCCGACGGAGAGGACGAGGAGGACGAAGAAGCCGACTCGGATGGGGAGGACGACGGGGAGGCGGAAAAACCCCGGACCGCCCCCGTCGCGGAGAAGGAACCCTCCCCCGTCATCGACCTGAGCGGAGCCGGAACCGTCCTGCTGGTGGAGGACGAGGACGCGGTGCGGACCTTCGCGGCGCGGGCGTTGCGCAACAAGGGCTACACGGTCATCGAGGCCGGAAACGGGGAAGCCGCCATCGTCGCCGTGCGCGGGTCCACCAAGATCGACCTCCTGATCAGCGACATGGTGATGCCCGGAATGGACGGCACCACCCTGGCCCGCATGGTGCGTTCCGAGTGGCCGGAGATCAAGTTGATCCTGATGTCCGGCTATTCCGACGAAATGACGCGGGGGGAGTTGACCGACCTGCCCGACGTCCACTTCATGGCCAAGCCGTTCAGCCTGGAGACCCTGGCGCTCACGGTCAAGGAGATGCTGGCGGGCACCCTGCCGCGCGGACGTCCCTCGGCTCTTCCCGGATAGGCACGGGTAGGCGCGGGAACAACTCTCCTCGGGCGGCTTGTCGGTCCGGGGCCGGAACGGTTACTATCGCGGACACGACGGAGGGAGTGGAATCAGCAGGCAAACGATCTGGTCGCGCACCCCACGGAAACGGCTGGGAGAACGGCTCGCCGAGGAGACGCTCAAGGCCCCTCCTCCACGTCCGGCGGCTTCCACGGATGGCGGCGACGAAGAGGCGACGCGGGACGACCCGGCCGTGGCGGAAACGCCCCGGACGGCGGGGCCGACGCTGCAAGAACAGCTTGCGGCGGCGGTCGCTTTGTCGCGCTCCATGTCCGGCCGGAGGGCCACCCACTCGCCCCTGTTCCACGGCGAGGTCTCCCGGCTGGATCGGTTCCTGGACGCCCTGCGGGACAATACCTACGACGCCCGGGTCTGGACGGGCCGATTCTTCAAGCGGCATGCCGAAAAGATCGGGATCGCCCTCATGACGGTGGCGACCCTCGCAACCATCGGCGTGGTCGTCGGCCACATCCTGTCCTCGTCCGCGAAGATGGAGCGCCCGGAGGAGACGACAAAGGCCGCCGACTCCCCAAAGGCACAGAAGACGAGGCAAAAACCCCGCGAACGCCCGGTCTTAAGAAAACCGCCCCCTTCCGATTCTCCCCCGTGAGGGGCTTGAACCAAAACAACAGCGCCGGATTTTGATCCGAGCCCCAGGGGTCGGACCAGACGGCGAGGCGTGGGTGGCCGGGTCGAGCCCGGCCACGACGGCTTTGGCCACGACGGCTTGGGGGTCAGAGTCCCGCGCCCAGGACCTTGTCGCCCTTGGGGCGCGCCCCGACGAGGGCGGCTCCCTTGATCAGGAAGTGGATGCTTTCGGCGATGTTGGTGGCGTGGTCGCCGATCCGCTCGATGTTCTTGGCGATGAACATCAGGTGCGTGCAAGCCGTGATGTTGCGCGGGTCTTCCATCATGTAGGTGATCAGCTCGCGGAAGAGGCTGCCGTACATCTCGTCCACTTCCTCGTCGCGTTTCCACACGTCGATGGCCTTGTCGAGATTACGTTCCACATAGGCGTCGAGGACGGCCCGGGTCAGCTCCTGGGCCAGCCGCCCCATGCGCGAGATCGCCACCACCGGCTTCACCGGAGGAATCTGGTTGAGAATCATGGCGCGTTTGGCCACGTTGGCCGCGTAGTCGGCGATGCGTTCGATGTCGCTGGAAATCTTCAGGGCGACGACGATATTGCGCAGGTCCACCGCGACGGGTTGGCGCAGGGCCAATAGGCGCATGACCTGTTTATGGATTTCGGATTCGAATTCGTCGACCTTGGCGTCGCCCGAGATCACCCGCTCGGACAACTCGCTGTCGCGTTTCGCAACCGACTGAATCGCGGACGCGAGCTGCGCCTCCGCCACCCCGCCCATCCGGGCGATGGTGTTGACGAGACGCCCCAGTTCCTCGTCATAGGATTTGACGGTGTGGGCCCTTTGGTCCATCTCGAACATCACGCGGGGCTCCTTTGCCGGGTGGTCTCCGGCCTTGGCTTCCGGCGCGAAAGCGCCGTGTTAAAATGCGTCCTTGCGGCGGCGGATTTCACCGAACACCCGGGCCGCGTCGGCGCTGCCCATGCCGAGTCGGGCCTTCAGGGCGGGATCGTCGGCGCGCAGGAACGGATTGGCGGCACGCTCCGTCGCCATGAGGGACGGCACCGTCGGCTGACGGCGGGCGCGGAGGGCTTCCACCTCGGCCAGCCGGGTCCGGAGGACCTCGTTGTCCGGGTCCACGGAAATCGCGAATTTCGCGTTGGCGAGAGTATATTCGTGGCCGCAGTAGACCTGCGTCTGGTCCGGCAGTTCGCGCAGGGTGCGCAGACTGCGCCACATCTGCGCCGCCGACCCCTCGAACAGACGGCCGCACCCGAGGGAAAACAGGGTGTCGCCCGAAAACAGGGCGGAGGCGTCCTGGAACCAGTAAGCGACGTGGCCGCTGGTGTGGCCGGGCACCATGATCACCTTGGCCTCCGAAGCCCCGAGGGTGAAGACCTCGCCGTCGTCGAGGGCGATATCCAGACCGGGAATGCGATCGGCGTCGGCCAAGGCCCCCACGACCTTGCACCCGGTGGCGTCCTTGATGTCCAGGTTGCCTCCGGTGTGGTCCCAGTGGTGATGGGTGTTCAGGACATGGGTGAGGCGCAGGCCCAGATCCGCCGCCGCCTTCAGCACCGGCGCGGACAGCGAGGGGTCCACCACGGCGGTGTCGCCGCTCGCCACGTCGCGCAAAAGGTAGACGTAATTGTCGGACAGCACCGGAATCTGGTGAATTTCAAGCGCGGACACCTTATGCCTCTCCCTTGTTCCCAAACTCGCCGCACCGGCCCAAGACAGTAACACACGGGACGGAGTCCCGCATCACCCCTTCACGGTCAAGCTCAAGACGCTATCGCCCCGGCGGACCGCGATCCGCCATGTTCCCGGCGCGTGCGCTACGACGCGCGCCAGTGTTCTTACGGTGTCCACCTTTTCCCCGTTGATTTCGAGCACGATATCGCCCGGACGCAGGTTGACGCGATAGGCCAGGCTGTTGCGCTTCAGCTTGACGATAATTACCCCGTCCGCGTCCACGTTGAGCCCGAGTTCCTCGGCCAATGCCGGGTTGAGGTTAGCCACCACGGCGCCGCTGAAGGGATTTCGGCCCGAAATCTCCGTCGGCTCGCGCGGCGGCGTCTCCGGAGGCGCCATCAGCCTGAGCGTCAGAACCACGGCCGCGCCCCGGCGCACGACTTTCAACTGGGCCTCTCCCCCCGTGGGCAGGGTGGCGATGCGAAAGCGCATGGCTTCCGGGTCGTCGATGTCGCGCCCGTTGACCGCCACCACCACGTCGCCGGGACGCAAGCCCGCCTCCGCGGCCGGGCCACGGGACCGGACCGACGTGACCAAGGCGCCGGTCGGCCTGGGCAGTCCGAGGGTCTCGGCGATATCGGGCGTCACCTCCTCGGTGCTCGCCCCGATCCAGGGATGCACGGCGTGGCCCTGGGACAGGATGCCCTCGACCACGGTGCGCACCATGTTGGCGGGAATGGCGAATCCGATGCCGATGTTGCCTCCCGCCTTCGAATAAATGGCGGTATTGATGCCCGCCAGGGCGCCATCGACCGTGACCAGGGCCCCGCCCGAGTTGCCGGGGTTGATGGCGGCGTCGGTCTGAATGAAAAACCGGTAGTCCGTGATCCCGACCGTCGTCCGCGCCAGGGCGGAAACGATGCCGCTGGTCACGGTCTGACCGACGCCGAACGGGTTGCCGATGGCAAGAACCAGATCGCCCACCTCCAGATCGTCCGAGTTGGAGAAGGAGATCACCGGCAGCTTTTCTCCGGGCACGTCGATTTTCAGCACCGCAAGGTCGGTCCGCTCGTCCGTTCCGACGATCTTCGCCTCGAACTCGCGCCGGTCGGCGAGCACCACCGTCACCGCGTCGGAGTCCTTGATCACATGGCGGTTGGTGACGACGATGCCGTTGGCGCGGATGAGAACCCCCGATCCCAGCGACTGCTCGACCCGCTCGGACGGCCCCCCCATCCCGAGCTGGTCGCCGAAAAAGTGCCGGAAGATGGGATCGTCGAGCAGGGGGGAAACGCCCCCCCCGGCGTGGACGACGCGGCGGGTATAGATGTTGACCACCGCCGGCGCCACCTGCTTCACCAACGGCGCGAACGAAAGCCCGATCTGGGCGCGCGAGGAGGGAACCTCGGCCGCGACCGGCCCCCCGGCCAGAATCGCCAAGCCCAAAGCCGCCAAGCACGGAATGATTCCGGCGATTATTCCCCGACACGTTGGCACGATGCGTCCTCCATCCTATCGGCCCCCTATCCGCGCCGCCAGCAGCACGGCCACGACCGCGCCATAGATCAACGGTTCCCGGACATCGGCCTTCACCATGAAGAAATAATGGAGAACCGCCGCCGCGCCCGCAACGTAAACCAGCCGGTGCAGCCTTTTCCAGCGCGCGGCCCCCAGCCTGCGGATCATCGCCCCGGTGGAGGTGAGGGCGAGCGGCAGCAACAGGGCGAATGCCACCATCCCCACCGTCATGTAACGCCGCTTCACGATATCGAGGCCGATGGCGCGCCAGTCGAAGAACTGATCCAGGGCCACATAGCTCGTCACGTGCAGCGCGGCGTAAAAGAACGCGAACAGCCCCAGCATGCGCCGGAACCGGGCCAGGGCGGTCCACCCGGTCAGACGGCGGACCGGAGTCAACGCAAGGGTGAGCACCAGAAGACGCAACGCCCAATCGCCCAGCCCACGGGTCAGGGCTTCGATGGGATTGGCCCCGAGCCCCCCCGCCGCTCCCCTGGCCAGCAGCACCGCCAGGGGAACGAGACACAGAACGAAGACGGCGGGACCGGCGGCCCGACGCCACGCCACCCCGCGACCCGGCATCAGAAATCTTTCCGCAGGTCCATGCCGGCGTACAAGCCCGCGACCTGATCGGCATAACCGTTGAACATGAGGGTGTCCCGGCGGAGAAAGGAGCCGATGGGGCGTTCCTTGGCCTGACTCCAGCGCGGGTGGTCGACCGTCGGATTGACGTTGGAATAAAAGCCGTACTCTCCGGGAGCCGAGCGCCCCCACGACGTCGGGGGCTGGGCCTCGACCAGACTGATCCGGACGATGGATTTGATGCTCTTGAAGCCGTATTTCCACGGCACCACCAGCCGGACCGGCGCGCCGTTCTGATTGGGAAGAACCTCGCCGTACATCCCGACGGCGAGCAGGGTCAGCGGGTGCATCGCCTCGTCGATCCGCAGGCCCTCGCGATAGGGCCACTCAAGGACGCTCCGGCGCTGGCCCGGCATCCGCTCAGGATCGAGCAGGGTCTCGAAGGCCACGAACTTGGCGCCCAGGGTGGGTTCGAAGCGGGCCAGCACGTCCCTCAGCGGCACGCCGATCCAGGGGATCACCATCGACCAGCCCTCGACACAGCGCAGGCGATAGACGCGCTCCTCAAGCACATGCGGGCGGATCAGGTCCTCCACCGCCAGAGCGCCCGGTTTCGCCACGGCTCCCTCCACCCGCACCGACCAGGGGTCGGGCCGCAACGTGTGGGCGTTGCGTTGCGGGTCTTCCTTGTCGGTGCCGAACTCATAGAAATTGTTGTAGCCGGTGGCGGAGTCCCGCGCCGTCGGCTTGTCCGCGACCGCCGGACCGCCGGGGACGGTGGAACGGATGACGACGGCGGCCTTGGCCGGAACCGCCGACAGTCCCAGGGCGGCAACCCCGGCGGCGATGAACCGGCGGCGGTCGAGATACAACGCCTTCGGGGTGATCTCGGACGGCTTCGGCGCGGACGGATCGTCGGAACGGAGGATCACAACGGGGCCTCATGTCGGCGGGCCAAGTTCGGAGGGGTTCACTCATACATGGAACCCGAACGTCCAAAAAAAAGGGCCGCGCCTTGCCGCGCGGCCCTTTCCGGTCTGGCGACGTATTACTGGGCCAGAGCCGTTCCTTCCTGGACCTTGCCGGAAACCGCGCCGAACAGGTCGTTCAAGTCATCGCCGATCGTGAAGACGGCGGTCACGATGGCGACGGCGATGCCGGCGGCGATCAGCCCGTACTCGATCGCGGTGGCGCCGCTCTCATCGGCAAGAAAAGCCCGCGCCTTGCTGGCGAAACCATTCAGGTATGCATGCGACATGATTCTATTCTCCCTTCAAGATCGAACTTCCATCGGAACATTTCCGTCGAAGCTCGGCTGCGTCAAGCATCAAGGGCATATTACCTGCCTCTTCTTGGAGATGCTGTGACCCTTGTCACACGAAGCATTTTTCATTCGAAACGCCCCGTGGCCGCCTCCCGCCGACGCGCCGCGACCCACATCCGGTGCGGACAACGCGGACACCGGGGCAGTTTCGCGTATATTGACCCTCAACGCAACCCCCAGCGTTTTGATTCCCAGGTTATCCCTCGTATGATCCACGGCGGCCGATTTGGATGTCCCGGTGAATATCGACGCTGAGCAGAAGCCCGAATCCGAACATCACCGTCAACATTGACGTCCCCCCGTAGGAAATCAGCGGCAACGGCACCCCGACCACCGGGATCAGGCCCATCACCATTGCCGTGTTGATGAACACATAGAGAAAGAATGAAGTCACGACCCCCAGCCCCAGCAACCGGCCGAATTGATTGCGGCAACGCATGGCGATCACGTACCCGAAGGCGACGAGCAGGGCATACAGGCCGATCACGGTCAGACATCCGATCAGGCCGCGTTCCTCCGCCAGCATGGTGAAAATGAAATCGGTCTGCTTTTCCGGGAGAAAATTCAAATAGCTTTGCGTCCCCCGTCCGAACCCTTTCCCGAACACCCCCCCGGAGCCCAGGGCGATTTTCGACTGCATGATGTGATATCCGGCCCCCAGGGGGTCCTGTTCCGGGTTCAGGAAGGTCAGAACCCTTTTTTTCTGATAGTCGTGCAGAAATTTCCAGGCGATCGGCACCGCGCTCATGCCGGAGAGTAGAATCACGGCGAACTTCCAGAGCCGGACTCCGGCCAGAAAGAACACCACGCCGCTCGACATCAGCAGCATGACCGCCGTTCCCAGGTCCGGCTGCTTCATCACCAGCCCGACCGGAACCAGAACCAGCAGAAGCGGAAGAAGGAGATAGGGGGGATAGGCCACTTCCTCAAGGCTCGCCCCGTGGAAATAGCGCGCGAGGGACATGACCAGCGACACCTTCACCATTTCCGAGGGCTGAATCTGGAATAACCCCAGGTCGATCCACCGTTGCGCGCCCATGCCGATGGTGCCGCGCACCTCCACCGCGACCAGGAGCACAAGGCTGACCGCGTAAAAAAGATAGGCGTATTTCATCCAGATGCGGACATCCACCAGGGCCACGACCAGCAACATGACCAGGCTGAACCCGAACCGGGTGAGGTGCCGGCTGGCCCACGGCTCCATATGCCCCCCGGCGGCCGAGGCCAGCATGATGACCCCGACCCCGGCCACCAGGCACAGAAGGATGATGAACGACCAACTGACGTATTTCAGCTTCTCGCGCAGCGGAACCTCGCCGCGGTTGAGGGTGAACGCGAAATCGTGTTCGATCATCCTTCGCCTCCCTTCTGTTCCCGGGACGCGATCCGCTCGTTCTCGCCGGCGGGGTCCAGTTTCAGGACCTCGGTCATGATGTCGCGGGCGATCGGGGCCGCCGCCTTCGAGCCAGAGCCGCCGTGCTCCACGATCACGGCGATGGCGTATCGTGGGCTGCTTTCCGGCGCATAGGCGACGAACAGGGCGTTGTCCCGTTCCAGCCAGGGCAGGTCCTCGTTCTTCCGGACCCCGGTCGCGCGTTCCTGGGCGCTGATCCGCCGCACCTGGGACGTGCCGGTCTTGCCGCTCATCTGCAAGCCCGGAAGCATGACGCGCGACGCATAGGCCGTTCCGCCGGGAATGTTGGACACCGAGTACATGCCCCGACGCACGACCTCCAGATGCTTGTCCGCAACCCCGACGGTGGAAAGGTTGGACGGCTTCACCAGATGGGGATCGGCGGGATGGATGGTCAGATGCGGCGTCGTGGCGAACCCGCCGTTGGCGATCCGCGCCACCATCGTGCAAAGCTGGAGGGGGGTGGCCAGCATGAACCCTTGCCCGATTCCCGCGACCAGTGTTTCTCCCGCCTGCCAGGATTCGCGCATGTTGGCCTTTTTCCAGCGCCGGTCGGGAATAAGGCCCGGACGTTCTCCGGGCAGTTCGATCCCCAGCCGGGAACCCATCCCGAACCGGCGCGCCATGTCGGCGATCCGGTCGATGCCGACCCGGTGGGACATCTCGTAGAAATACACGTCACACGAGTGCATAATCCCGCTCACCATGTCCAGGGAGCCGTGCCCGCCCTTCTTCCAGCAGTGGAACCGGGCGTTTCCGAGGTTGTAGAAGCCGGGGCAACTGACCCGGGTGTCGGGGGTCGCGACTCCGGCTTCCAGCGCGGCAAGGGCCACCATCATCTTGAAGGTCGATCCCGGCGCGTACTGGCCGGCGATTACCTTGTTGGTCAACGGAGACCGGGGATTGGTGATCAGGTCCTTCCATTCCTGCGCGTTCAGGCCACGGCTGAAAGCGTTGGGATCGAAGCTGGGCGACGACGCCATCAGCACCACTTCGCCGGTGTGGATATCCATGACCACGACCGCCCCGCTTTCCTCCCCCAACCGCTCGGCCGCGAATTTCTGGAGGCGGATGTCCAGGGACAGGCGCACCTCGGCGCCGGGTTCGCCTTCCTGGCGGTCGTGCTCCTTCATGATCCGGCCGACGGCGTTGACCTCGACCGTGTAGGTGCCCCCCCGCCCGCGCAACGCCAGATCATGGGTCCGTTCCACTCCGGCCTTGCCGATGCGGAATCCGGGCAGGTCCATCAGGGGATCATCGGACTCGTCGTCCTCGCTGACGCTCGACACATACCCCAGAATATGAGCCCCAAGCTCCCTCAGGGGATAGTTGCGGGTCAGTCCTTGGGAAATGACCAGACCGGGCAGGTCCGGGGCGTTGACCTGAAGCCGCGCCATCTGCTCCCAGCTCAGGTTCTCGGCCACCGTCACCGGCATGAAGCGGCGGCGGTGTTCGGCCTCGCGCCGGATCCTCTGGCGATCGTGTTCCGAGAGGGGATAAATGGCGGAAATGGCATCCAGCACGCGGTTGAGATCGCGCGCCACCTCCAGCACCACCTGGGCCTGAAAATTCTGGGCGTTGACGGCCAGCGGCGTTCCCAACCGGTCGACGATGCGGCCTCGCGGCGGCGCCAGGGGATAGATGTTGAACTGGTTTTCGTCCGACAGCAGCTTGTACCGGTCGGCTTCCAGCACCTGGAGAAAATACAGGCGGCCGATCAGCGTCGACAGCAGCACGGCCTTGCCGACGCCGAGAAAGACGACGCGGCGATTCAAGACCCGGGTGCGGTCGACGTCCCCATGCATTATCCCATCCCGGGCATCACCCCTCCCTGGCGAGGGCCATTTCGACGCGCGCGAAGACCCAGCCCAGCGCCGGATACAGCGCGACCGTCGCGACGTAGCCGACGAAGACCATCTGGGGCATGACCCAAACCTCCTCGACGATCGCGAACAGCACCCATTTGACCAGCGACGCCATCGCCGCCACCAGCCCCAGCGCCCACCACCAGACGAAAAAAGGCTTGCCGAAGAAAAACCGCTGCTGCACCGCCAGCAACCCATGCACGATCAGCAGGACCAGGGCGTTGATTCCGAGGGGATCCCCCACCAGGACGTCCTCGAAAACCCCGATGGCGAACGCCATGTGCGGCCGCAGAAGGTCCGGGCGGGCGATCGACCAATAGCACACCCCCATCACGGTCCACATCGGAGCAATCTCCGTGTACCCTTGAATCCTGACCGGCACCATGGACAGCATCGCGAGAGCGAAGCACAAAGCCCCCGGCAACAGATTCCGGGCGAACCGGTCCACCTGCGACCAGAAGGCCGGACTCACTCCGGCGCTCCGGTTTCACTTTTAAGGTCAAGGATGCCGTCAAGGCCGTAATCGATCAGACGCACGTATTCCAGATCCGCGTTGTCCACGAACGGAGCGACCTGCACCCCGCTCTCTCCCACCGAGGACACCACCCCGACCGGCAGGTCGGGCGGAAACGCCCGCGCGTCCTCGGCGGTGATGATCCGGTCGCCGACGGAAATCGGCCCGCCGCCCATGAGATAGATGAGCCGCAATTTCTGTTCGTTATTCCCAACCAGGATCGCCCGCGTGCGCGAGGGTTCGATGATGACCGGAATCCTGGAATTGATGTCGGTCAGCAGCAGGATCCGGGCCGAGCGCAATCCCACCTCATCCACCCGGCCCACCACGCCCCTTCCCGTGACGACCGCCTGCCCCTTGCGCACATGGTCGCGCTTGCCGGCGTTGATGAGAACGGAGCGCACGAACGGACCATCCGTCTCCGCAACCACCCGCGCCGAAATGTACGACGCCTGCGGTCCGGGAACAAAGTTCAGAAGGGAGCGCAGCGAGCTGTTTTCCGCCTCCAGTTGGAGCGCCGCCGCCTGCCAGTGGCGCAACCGCCGGTTCTCCTCGCGGAGGGTGACGTTTTCGGCGTGGACGCCGACCAGATTGCGAAAGGACTGGGCCACGTCGGAGATGAACGAGGTCGGCCGCGACAGAACGTCGAACATCGGGGACAGGGCGTCGGCGACGGAAGACCGCATCCGTTCTGCGATTTTGGTGTCCGCCTGACCGAACAGCAGCAGGGCGGTGGCCGTGACCATCAGCGCCAGAAACGCGAAACGCTGGAACAGCGATCTGAACGCGCCGACTCTGGGTAACTGTCCGACAGGCTGCTTCACGGCCGTGGCTCCTCAATCCACCGCTAATACATGGTGCTGAGGACGTTGCGCAGTCTCTTCATCTCCTCCAGGGCGCGGCCCGTTCCCAGCGCCACGCAGCTCAAGGGATCGTCCGCGATCGACACCGGAAGCCCGGTCGCGTGGCGCAGAACGAAATCCAGATTCGACAACAGGGCGCCGCCGCCGGTCAGGACGATTCCCTTGTCCACGATGTCGGCAGCCAGTTCGGGCGCGGTGTGCTCCAGCGCCACCTTGACCGCCTCGATGATCGCGCTGACCGGTTCGGCCAGGCTTTCGGCGATCTGGTGTTCGGAAATCACCAACTCCTTGGGCACTCCGTTCATGAGGTCGCGGCCCTTGATTTCCATGGTGCGTCCGTCGCCGTCCTCCGGCGGACAGGCGGAGCCGATTTCCTTCTTGATGCGCTCGGCCGAGCTTTCGCCCACCAGCAGATTATGGTTGCGCCGGATATAGGCGATGATGGCCTCGTCCATCTTGTCGCCGCCGACGCGCACCGAGCGGGAATACACGATGCCGCCAAGCGACAGAACGGCCACCTCGGTGGTGCCGCCGCCGATATCGACGACCATCGACCCGGTCGGCTCGGTGACGGGAAGCCCGGCGCCGATGGCTGCGGCCATCGGTTCCTCGATCAGGTAAACCCGGCGGGCGCCGGCCGCCTCGGCCGATTCCTGGATGGCGCGGCGCTCGACGGCGGTCGAACCCGACGGAACGCAGACGATGACCAGCGGGCTGGCGAAGCTGCGCCGGTTGTGGACCTTGCGGATGAAATGCTTGATCATTTCCTCCGCCACCTCGAAATCGGCGATGACGCCGTCCCGCAGCGGGCGGATGGCCTGGATGTTGCCGGGCGTCCGGCCGAGCATCTGCTTGGCCTCCTCCCCGACGGCCAGCACCTGTTTCTTCCCCTTGACCTCGACGATGGCGACGACGGACGGCTCGTTGAGGACGATCCCGCGCCCCTTCACATACACCAGGGTATTGGCCGTCCCAAGGTCGATGGCCATGTCGGCCGACAGCCAACCCGTCACTCTCCAAAACATCGCGCCTCACATTCCATCGGGAGAGGACAGGTCCTCTCGGGCAATTCCATGGAAGATCCGGACGTCCCGTCCGGGTCTCCCGGTTGCGGCGACGCCGGCGTTTCTTCGCCGGCCTCGCCGTTTCGTCGTCACCAAGGTCCCGTTCCGCCCCTCATGCGCTCAACGCCGAGGGGGCGGTCTTTTCCCGCTTTTCCAGCAGTTTGTTCAAGGCGTTGACATAGGCCCGCGCCGACGCCACCAACGTGTCGGTGTCGGCGCCCTGGCCGTTGACGGTCTTTCCGTTTTCCTCCAGACGCACGGTCACCTCCGCCTGGGCGTCGGTCCCCTGGGTCACCGCGTGCACCTGGAAAAGCTGGAGCCTCGCCTCGTGGGGGAACAAGGTCTTGACGGCGACGAAAATGGCGTCGATGGGACCGGTTCCCGTCGTCTTGACCGAGCAGGTCTCATCGTCGATCTCAAGCTCCAGTTCCGCAGACGGCGGACGGTGCTTGGACCCGCACACGACATCCAGCGACACGAACCGGACCCGGTCGTGGGCGCGGGACAGTTCGTCGTCCACCAGGGCGACGATGTCCTCCTCGAACACTTCCTTCTTGCGGTCGGCCACTTCCTTGAACCGGCGGAAGGCGTCCTCCAGGGCGTTGTCACCCATCTCGTAGCCCAGTTCCTTCAGCTTTTCCTTGAAGGCGTGCCGGCCGGAGTGCTTGCCCAGCACCAGCTTGGACTGGGTCAGACCGACCGACTCGGGGGTCATGATCTCGTAGGTACCCTGATGCTTGAGCATGCCGTCCTGATGGATGCCGGATTCGTGGGCGAAGGCGTTGGCGCCGACGATGGCCTTGTTCGGCTGGACCACAAACCCGGTCACGGCGGAAACCAGACGCGATGTCCGGGTGATGTGCTCCGTGCGGATGCCGGTGGTGAAGGGCATCAGATCGTTGCGCGTGCGCAACGCCATCACCACCTCTTCCATGGCGGCGTTTCCGGCCCTTTCTCCCAGCCCGTTGACCGTGCATTCGATCTGCCGCGCGCCCGCGCGGACGGCCGCCAGGGAATTGGCGACCGCCAGCCCCAGATCGTTATGGCAATGCACCGAGATCACCGCTTGGTCGATGTTGGGGACCCGGTTGAAGAGCATGGAGATCAGCGCGCCGAATTCGTCGGGCACCGAATAGCCCACCGTGTCCGGAATATTGATGGTCCCGGCCCCGGCACGGATCGCCGCTTCGACGCAGCGGCAGAGAAAATCGTGCTCCGTGCGCGAGCCGTCCTCCGCCGACCATTCCACATCGTCGGTGAACGAGCGCGCGCGGGTCACACTCTCGGTGACGGCGGCGTAAACGTCGTCCGGCGCCATCTGCAATTTGTACTTCATGTGCAGCGGGCTGGTGGAGATGAAGGTGTGGATGCGCCCGCGCTCCGCCGGCTTGATCGCCTCGGCGCAGCGCTCGATGTCGCCGCGGGCGGCGCGCGCCAGACCGCAGACCACGGACTGCTTCACGACCTTGGCGATATCCCGCACGGCCTCGAAATCGCCGTTGGAGGCGATGGGAAACCCGGCCTCGATCACGTCCACGCCCATTTCCTCAAGGGCCTGGGCGATGCGCAGCTTTTCGTGCAGATTCATCGACGCCCCCGGCGACTGCTCGCCATCGCGCATGGTGGTGTCGAAGATGATGATTCTGTTCTTGTCCATCGTCGGTCTCATGGGCTGGATCCTTATCCTAACGTCGTGGTTAGGCGACTGAAGCTCGGATCCCCTGGACGTGCGTCGCGTTCAAGAAAGTCGACACGCCCAGGGGCCGGCAAGTCGCAGGACCCGGCCACTCGGGAAAAAGGCGGACAAGGGGAATCGGCGCTTCGGCGCGGATAACGGCGGCAAGGCTCCCCCCACGCCGGCCGCGGGAGCGCCGGTCGTGATTTCGGGGCCTTCGTCGTCGATCCGAACCGCTATGAGAACCCGCGCAAACATGGTTGTTCCCGAATGCGTGAAACCCGTTCGTCCAGCGCCTCGACCCATAGGAAGGACGGATCAAGGACGCATGTCAACAACATTACAGCTTTGATTTAAAACCTGATTAACGCCGTGGTGGGCGGTGAAAATTATTGGTCCCCGCCATTGGACTAGGTTTTGTTCTAAACGGGCATGGCCTGTCAACCCCTTGTGAGTTTCGGTCTTGGATCGCTGATTGCGGATTTACCGTCTTCCGATTATTCTTCTATCGAACGGTTGGTAGGGAGTCCGTGTCCATGAAAAAAGAGGAAGTGATTGCCCGGGCGATCGACGTTTTCCGGCGCAAGGGGTTTCATAGCGCCTCCATGTCGGATGTGGGGGCGGCCTGCGGTCTCTTGAAGGGGAGTCTCTATCATCATTTCGAGAGCAAGGAGGCGCTGGCGCTGGCGGTAATCGACAACCTCCACGGCCAGTTCCGCCGCGAGGTCTTTTCCATCTCCTTCACCGGGGCCGGAGGACCGGGGGAGCGGATGCGGTCCATGGCCACCAAGATCGAGCGCTATTTCGGCGGGTGCGACAATTGTTGCCTGATGGGGATTCTCTCCTTGGAACTGGGGGGCGAGGTCCCCGGCTTTTCGGATCGCCT
>JADGDA010000079.1 GCA_015228695.1 Alphaproteobacteria bacterium | reverse complement strand
GCCTCCGTCAGGATGGTCAGAAACCGCAGGGTCAGTTGCCAATGCTCGGCGTAGTCCTCCGGAGCCAGCGTCTCCAGGCGGTCGAGGGGCAGCCGTTCCGTCTGGACCTGATCGAGCAGCCGTCCCAGTTCCAGGGACAGCCGCGCCGCCTGATCCGGGGTGGGCCGGCCGCCGCCGTGCCCGGCCAGGATCAGGCGGGTCAGCAGAAGCTGGCGGCGCAGCGGCGGGATTTCCGGCGGCAGATCGGCGGCGGCGGCGGTGTCGGCGAACAGAACCTCGTCCTCGTCCAACTCGCCCATGGCCGCCAGACGCGGCAACAGCATCGGCCGTCCGCCGGACAGACGGAGAAAGGCATCCCGCAAGGCGCGGCATCCGCGCACCGTCGGCAACAGCACGGTCACCCGGGACAGAGCAAGCGGTTCCTCGCCAACCCTCGCCACGATCCCCGCCGCCAGGGTCTCCGCGAAGGGCAGGTCCGGAGAGATGGTGGAGACGGACCGCCCCATGGGCTACAGGTCCCTTTCGGCTTCCGCCAGGGATTCGGGGGTGCCGACGTGATACCACTCGCCGTCGTGGATCAGGCCGAACAGGCGCCCGGACGCAATCGCCCTGTCGAACAGGACGTTGAGGGAGAACCGGCCCTCGGGGGAGCCCTCGAACAGGCGCGGATGAAGAATCTGCACCCCGGCGAACAGGTACGGAGCCGTTCCCCCGGACGGCCGCCGCCGGAGGCGGCCATCCGGGTCCGGCAGGAAGTCGCCGTCTCCGTCGTAGCCGTGGGCGCGGCGGCACTCCATCAGGAGCAGGAGCGAGTCCATGCGCTCCCCGTCCCAGGCGGCGGCAAGGCGGCCCATGGCCGGGTCCTTGCCGTCCAGCCAGAGAACGTCGGCGTTGGCGACGAACACCGGCCCGTGTCCAAGGTGGGGCAGGGCCTTTTTCACCCCTCCCCCGGTTTCGAGGAGTTCCCCCGTTTCGTCGGAGAAGATCAGGGCGGGGCGCGCGCGGCCTTCCAGGTGACGGCGCAGCATGTCGCCCTTGTAGTGGAGATTGACGACGCAGGTCTCGACCCCGGCGCGCTCGAAATGGTCCAGGGCCCGATCGATCAGGGTCCGCCCCCCCACCGGCACCATCGGCTTGGGCATGCGGTCGGTGATCGGGCGCAGGCGCAGCCCCAGCCCCGCCGCCAGGACCATGCCGCGGGTCAGCATGGCGGGACGGTCCGCAGGGCGCGGGGAATGTGACGCTCCACCCACCCGGCGACGGGGGCCAGGGCCGGATGGGCCAGAGCCGCCTCCAGCAGCCGCCAGACCCGGGGGATGTGCCCCAGATAGAGCGGCTTGCCGTCGCGGACGCACAGCCTTGTGAAGATGCCGATGACCTTGGCGTGGCGCTGGGCCGCCAGCACGGCCCACGACGCGGCGAAGGCGTCCCGGTCCAGCCCCGGAAACGCCGACAGGTAGCGGGCCTTGAGATCGGCGATCAAGGCCGGATCGATGTCGCGGCGGGCATCCTCCAGAAGCGACATCGGGTCATAGGTCGCGGGCCCCCTCACTGCGTCCTGGAAATCGAGCAGGCCGCAGCCCCGGACCCCCGGCCGCGCGGGCAGGCCCATGAGGTTGTCCACGTGAAAATCCCTCAGAACCAGGGTGTCCGGCACCCCCCTGGCGATGGGAAGCAACGAGGTCCAGGCCTCCGCATAGGCCGCCCGCTCGGCCTCCCCCGTCGGCCGGCCGGTGACGGCGGGAAGATACCAGTCGGTCAGCAGCAGGGCCTCGGCGAGCAGACGTTCGTCGTCGTAGGGGGGCGTCCCCTCGGGAACCGCCTCGGACACGGGGCGGCGGTGCAGATCGATCAGAACGTCCACCGCCAGGGCGTACAGGGCCCGCTCGTCGGCTCCGGAGGCCAGCAGACGGGTATAGGTGTCGTCGCCCAGGTCCTCCAGCAGCAGAAGGCCGGCGTCCTCGTCCTCCGCGAGAAGGCGCGGCACGCTGTAGCCCAACGCCTCCAGGTGGCGGGCGATCCGCACGAACGGGCGCACGTCCTCTTGCGGCGGCGGCGCGTCCATCAGCACGGCGCGCCCGCCCCCCGTGCCGGTCAGGCGGTCATAGCGGCGGAACGAGGCGTCCCCGGCAAGACCCCCCCGCGCCGCGTCTCCCCACCCGGCGTCCTCCAGAAAACGCCGGATCGCCGTCTGCCGGGCGGTTGTCGGAAATGCGTTCATGTCGGTCCTCCGAACTGTCTCATCCGCGCGCTCCAGCCGGTCCCCCGACCGGCCAGTTCCGCTGTTCTTTCGTCTCCCCTGCCGGTCGGGGCAAGGGTCACGTCCAGCCGCTCGGCGGGCAGCCAGCCCCCCAGCCGCTCCGGCCATTCGATCAGGACGATCCCCCCGGCAAACGCCTCCTCGATGCCCAGCTCCAGGGCGTCGTCGGGAGCCTCCAGCCGGTACAGATCATAGTGCCAGAGGGTCGCGTCCTCCAGTTCGTAGGTCTGCACCAGGGTGAAGGTCGGGCTCGGAACCTCCTCGTCGGGACCGAGCGCCGCCCGGATCACCGCGCGCGCCAGTTCGGTCTTTCCGGCCCCGAGCCCCCCGCGCAGGCCCACCACGTCCCCCGGCCGCAGCCACCCGAGCAGCCTCCGCCCCAACGCCCGGGTGGCGGCGAGGTCCGGCAGCGGCAACAGGAGCGGCGGGTCCATCATGGGAAATGTTGTAGCGGTCCATCCGCTCCCTCGCAACCTGTTGAATCGCATCCCGTTCAAGGCCAATATCGCCCCGCCCGGCAAGGGCGGACCCCGTTCTGGAGAGACACCGCGATGACCGAACCCTCCCACCAAACCGACGTCGTCGTCATCGGAGCCGGCCCGGTGGGGCTGTTCTCCGTGTTCACCTGCGGCATGGTCCGGTTGAAATGCCATGTGGTGGACGCGCTGGACGGCGTCGGCGGCCAGTGCACGGCGCTCTATCCCGAAAAGCCCATCTACGACATTCCCGGTCACCCGAGCATCCTCGCCGCCGACCTGATCGACCGGCTGGAGGCGCAGGCGGCCCCGTTCGCCCCCGTCATCCACCTGGGCCAGCAGGTGGAAAAGCTGGAACGGCGGGGCGGGAGATGGCGGGTCGTCACCTCCGGGGGCATGTCCATCGAGGCGGGGGCGGTGATCATCGCCGCCGGCGTGGGCGCGTTCGGCCCCAACCGCCCCCCCCTCGCCGGACTTGAGGCCTTCGAGGGGACCGGCGTCTTCTACATGGTGCGGCGGCGCGAGGATTTCCGGGGCAAAAAAGTGGTCGTCGCCGGGGGAGGCGATTCGGCGGTGGACTGGGCCATTTCCCTATCCGAGGTGGCGGAGCAGGTCATGGTGGTGCATCGCCGCCCCAAGTTCCGCGCCGCGCCGGATTCCGTCGCCCGTCTCCAGAAACTGGCCGGAGAGGGGGCCATCGAGCTGGTTACCCCCTATCAGCTCAACGGACTCCACGGCCACGGCGGACGGCTGGAGGCGGTCGATGTGGCGACCCTGGAGGGAGACACCCGCCGCCTCGAAGCCGACGCCCTGCTGTCCCTGTTCGGGCTGGCACAGGACCTGGGGCCGATCGCCGGCTGGGGGTTGGAGATGGACGGCGCCCGCATCGCCGTCGATCCGGCGACCCGCATGACCAGCGCCGCCGGCGTTTTCGCGGTCGGCGACATCGCCGCCTATCCGGGAAAGCTGAAGCTGATTCTCAGCGGCTTTGCCGACGCCGCCATCGCCGCCCACGCCGCCCACGCGGTGCTCCACCCCGGCGAGGCCCTGCACTTCGAGCACTCCACCACCAGCGGGGTCAGCCCCCTTTGAAGATCGGATGCCGGACCCGGTCGCCCGTGGCGATCCCCAGGCGTTCGGCGGTGCCGCCGTTGATCTCCAGCACCGCCCGCACCGGCTCGGACGGACCGACGTGCGTCAGGGAGTGGGGCACCGCGCGGGCGACGACATGGACGATGCGTCCATCATCGGCAAGAAACAGCATGTCGAGGGGGATGAAGGTGTTCTTCATCCACATCGCCACCCGCTGCGGAGGCCGGAAATCGAACAGCATCCCCTCGTCCGCGCCCAGCTTCACCCGGAACATCAGTCCCATCGCCCGCGAGCGGTCGTCGTCGGCCACCTCGACCGAGAACGGGTGCCGCGCCCCGGCGGCGGTCTCCACCACCAGTTCGGACATCCCCGCCCGGGCGGGAACGGCCATAGCCAGCAGAACCATCGCCAGAAGCATGCGCAGAACAGTCTTCACGGTCGTCAGCCCTCGTTGAAGTCGGTTTCATCGAAGTCCGGGTCGTTTTCCTCGGACTCCCGGCGCTTTTTCTCCATCATCCGGCAGGTGAGAATCGATATCTCGTAGAGCCCGAGCATCGGGATGGCGAGCGCGATCTGGCTGATGACGTCGGGAGGCGTGAGGATCGCGGCGAAGACGAACACCCCGACGATGGCGAAGCGACGCTTGTCCGCCAGACCGGTCGCGGTCACCAGCCCGACCCGCGCCAGCAGGGTGAGCAGCACCGGCATCTCGAAGCTGATGCCGAAGGCGAAAATCAGGGTCATCACCAGCCCCAGATACTCGCCGACCTTGGCTTCCAGTTGGATCGGCAGCACCGTGTCCGCCGCCCCGGTCTGAAAGCCGAGCAGGTAGGTCCAGGCCATCGGCATGACGACGTAATACACCATCGCCGCCCCCAGCGCGAACAGGAGCGGAGTGGCGACCAGAAACGGCAGCAGCGCCTTTTTCTCATGCCTGTAGAGTCCGGGGGCCAGGAACAGCCAGAACTGGCTGGCGAACACCGGAAACGTCACCACCAGGGCGCCGAAGGCCGACACCTTGAGGTAGGTGAAGAAGACCTCGGTCAGTTCGGTGTAAATCATGCGCTGGCTTCCCCCGGCCGCCTCCATGGCCTGGGCGAGGGGGCGGAGCAGAAAGCCGTAGATGTCCTGGGAAAAGCCGTAGCAGATGAAAAACGCGATCAAAAACGCCACCACCGAATAGAGCAGGCGGCGGCGCAGTTCGACCAGATGCTCCAGGAGCGGCATCTTGCTGCTTTCGGGATCGTCGTGTGTGGCCGTCATGATGCGGCGCCCGTTTCCGGTTTGCCGGTCTCCGGTTCATCCGACGCCGCGCCGGATTTCTCCTCCGGGGAGGAAACATCCTTCGCGTCGGTGTCCAGAAGCTCCAGCCCGCGCGCGACGGCGCCGTCCGGATCGACCACGGACTTAATGACGCCGTCTGCCCCCTGGCTCCCCAGGTCCAACATCTGGCGCTTCGCGTCGGCGAGGTCCGCCTCGCGGAGCATGTCGTCGAAGTGGCGGCTGAAATCGCCGGCCAACCCCCGCATCCGCGTCACCATCTGTCCCAGGGCGCGGAGCGTGCGGGGGAGGTCCTTGGGGCCGATGACGACCAGCGCCACGACGGCCACCACCATCAGCTCCGACATGCCGACATCGAACATCCGCCGCCCGCCGGGTTCTGGATCACGGACCTCGTTCAGCCGTTGGCGGCCTTGTCCTTATGCTCGTCCCGGACGGGCGCGGAGGAATCGTCCTTCAGAACCTTCTGGGAGGCGCCGGCGTCGGCGGATGCGACCTCATCCTCGTCCCCGTCCTTGAGGCCCTTCTTGAAGGCCTTGACGCCTTTCGCCATGTCGCCCATGAGCCGGGGAATCTTGCCGGCGCCGAACAGGACCATGACGATCAGGAGAACGACGATCCAATGCCCAATGCTCCACGTTCCCATGCCGACCAACTCCCAAAAGAATTCAGCCCCTTCCGAAGGCAGGCCGGATCATCGCAGAAAGCGGCCAACGCCGCAACACTCGCCCCACGAAAAAGGGCTCACCCCTCGCCGCGCCACTTGATCGAGCACCCCATGCCGGGAAGTTGAAGCTTCGGACCCCGGCCGCTCCGGGCGATCCCGGTCATGGCGTCGAGGAGTTCGCGGGGGCTGTCCTCCGGGCAGGCCTCCTTGCGCGAGGCGTCCAGCCTGCCCCGGTACTGGAGCCCGAGCCCGGAATCGAAACCGAAGAAATCCGGCGTGCAGACGGCTCCATAGGCCCGCGCCACCTCCTGGGTCCCGTCCATCACGTACGGGAAGGGGAAACGGTGCTCCCGGGCGAAGACCTTCATGTTTTCGAACGAGTCCTCCGGGTACTGGACCGGATCGTTGGACATGACGGCAATCGCCCCTATCCCCTCCGAACGCAGCGCGCCCACGTCGCGGACGATTCGCCCGATGACCGCGCGGACGTAGGGGCAGTGGTTGCAGATGAACATGACCAGAGTGCCGTTGTCTCCCCTGACGTCGGCCAGCCGATAGGTCCTGCCGTCCACGCCGGTCAGCGAGAAATCCGGCGCCTTCCAGCCGAAATCGCAGATGGGTGTCTCGACCGCCATGGTTTTGTCCTCCTTGCTTTGTCCGATCAAGGGTATAAAGAAACCAGGGGGATCGTTCCACCGGCTTCGCGTTCAGGGTTTTTTCATTCCTTGCGGTTACCCTGGGCCATGGTGCTGATGATCCTCGTCCGAGGAGGCTTTTTTTCATGGGTCGCTGGCTCGTTCTCCCGTTGTGTCTTGCGCTGTGGTCCTGCGAGCGCGGGCTTGACGCGTTCATGCCCCGAGGCATCTCGCCCGGCCTTCTCATCGGCGGCGACATCGTGAGCTTGGCCAATACCCGCAAAACGATGGCCGATCACGTGATGTCGATGGTTTCCGGCAAGGACTGCTCGACCCTGCGCGCCCAGGACGGCGACGACTATTGCATCGAACACGTCAAGTGGCTTCCGCGCGAAACCCCGATGGTCTACTGCTACCGCTCCCTGGGGACGCCCACATGTTATGACCGGCCCCTGGCCGGGGTGAATTCCGCCGCCATCGGCGCCGGCAACGAACCGCGCGTCCGCGCGGTGTCCGACCGCTGACCCCCGGTGGGCACATGGGGAAACATGGCCGTCGCGCTCCTGGCGGCCGCCATTCTGTCCGGAGGCGGAGCCCAGGCGGCGACGACGGAAAAGTCCGTGGCGACCGAGTTGCGGACCGTCTTCGGACGTTCCGCCCCCGCAAGTGACGAGGGACGCGGATTCTACCGCAACCGCTCCTTCAAGCCCCTGTGGGTCGATGAGCGGGGCCCCTCTCCCAATGCCAAGATCCTGCTGACGACGCTGAAAGAGGCCGAACGGGACGGACTCGATCCGGACGCCTATGCCGCGCCCGTTCCGGCGGACGCCGCCGGGGCGGCTCCCGACCGCTTGGCCGAGTTCGAACGGACGCTGACCCTCGGGCTCATCCGCTATGCCGGAGACGTCGGCCTCGGGCGCGCGGGGGGAAGGGGCGCGGAGATGTCCGCGGACAAGCTGCTGGAGGAGGCCGCCGCCGCCACGGAGGAGGAGGCCTTCCGGCGCTTTCTCGACGGCTTGCCCCCTCGGCACCCCGGCTATCTCGCCCTGCGTAAGGCCCTGGCGGATCACCGCGCCCTGGAAGCCAGGGGCGGCTGGACGGCGGTGCCCGAGGGACCGACCTTGCGCTCCGGCATGACGGACCCGCGCGTCGAGGCCCTGCGCCGCCGTCTGCGCGTCACCGGGGAACTGACCGAGGGCGACGATGCGTCGCCCGTGTTCGACGATGTCCTGGAACTCGCCCTGAAACGGTTCCAGAAACGGCACGGACTCGACGAGGACGGCGCCCTGGGGCGGCAGACCCTGACCGCCTTGAACGTCCCGGTGCAGGAGCGTATCCGCCAGATCGCCCTCAACATGGAACGGTGGCGGCACCTTCCCGGAAATCCGGGGGCCGATCATATCCTGATCAATGTCGCCGCCGCCGAGATGACGGTCGTGGACAATGGCCGGACGGCCCTGTCCATGCGGGTGGTGGTGGGCCAGCCGACGCGCCAGACCCCCCTGTTCGTCGGCCGGCTGACCCACATGATCCTGAACCCGACCTGGAACGTCCCCCGGCATCTGGCGGTCGAGGACGTGCTGCGCAAAATCCGCGAGGATTCCCGTTATCTGAGCAAAATGGGGCTGCGGGTCTTCGCTCCGGGCGAGAACGGCGAGGAGAAGGAGGTCGATCCCTCCACGGTCGACTGGCCCAAACTGGGCGTGTCCCGGTTTCCCTACCGGTTGCGCCAGGACGCCGGCCCGAAGAACGCCATGGGACGCATGAAGTTCGTCCTCCCCAACCCGGACGACATCTACCTGCACGACACCCCGCAACGAAATCTGTTCCAGAAGGCCCGCAGAACCGAAAGCTCCGGCTGCATCCGGCTGGAAAAGCCCGTGGACCTCGCCGTCCACCTCCTGCGCCGCCAGCCGGAGTGGACCCGGGACGCCATCGAGGCGTCCATCGACAAGGGCGGCCAGCAAACCGTCCGGATCAAGACGCCTTTTCCGGTCTATTTCCTCTACATGACGGCCTGGGTCGGTGACGGAGGCGACGTCCATTTTGCTCCGGACGTGTACGAAAAGGATCAGGCCTTCGCAAGGCTCGTCCTGCGGAGCCATGGAACCGGAGCGCGCGGGGTTACCCGGACGGTCGCGAGATAGCCGGCCCGATTTTTTCGGCGGGATATTGCGAAACGGAGGATGGGTCATGGCCGAGCCGTTGTTTCCCGGAGCCTTCCCCGGCCGCTATTGGCGCAAACTGGCGGACGGGCGCGTCCGCTGCGAGGTCTGCCCGCGCGAATGCACGCTGCATCCGGGCCAGCGGGGGCTGTGCTTCGTGCGCGCCAGCGACGGCGAGGGCATGGTCCTGACCACCTATGGCCGCTCGTCCGGATTCTGCATCGACCCGATCGAGAAAAAACCGCTCAATCATTTTCTTCCCGGCACTCCCATCCTGTCGTTCGGCACCGCCGGCTGCAACCTGACCTGCAAGTTCTGCCAGAATTGGGATATTTCGAAGGCCAGGGACTTCGACCGCCTCCAGGACAGGGCCAGCCCGGCAACCATCGCCGCCGCCGCCCGCGCCCTGAACTGCAAGAGCGTGGCCTTCACCTACAACGACCCGGTCATCTTTCTCGAATATGCGGTGGATACGGCGAGGGAATGCCACGCCCAGGGCATCAGGACGGTGGCGGTCACCGCCGGCTACATCGCGCCCGAGGCCCGCGCCGAGTTCTTTTCCCACATGGATGCCGCCAACGTGGACCTGAAGGCCTTCACCGATGATTTCCACCAGCGTCTGTGCACGGCGCGGCTGCAACCGGTCCTCGACACCCTGCTTTATCTGAGCCGGGAAACCCGTGTCTGGTTCGAGATCACCACCCTGCTCATTCCCGGCGAGAACGACGGCGCCGAGGAAATCGACGCCATGACCCAATGGGTGGTCGCCAACCTGGGACCCGACGTGCCCATGCACTTCACCGCCTTCCACCCCGATTACAAAATGACGGACACCCGGCCGACCCCGGCGGCCTCCCTGAGCCGCGCCCGCGCGATCGCCCGCGCCAACGGGGTGCGCCATGCCTATACCGGCAACGTCCACGATCCCTCCGGGGGGGCGACCTATTGCCACGGCTGCGGGGCGGTTCTGATCGAGCGCGACCGCTATGTGCTCGGGCGCTGGTCCCTGACCGCCGACGGCCGCTGCAAGACCTGCGGCACCCCCTGCGTCGGAGTGTTCGAGGCCACCC
>JADGDA010000078.1 GCA_015228695.1 Alphaproteobacteria bacterium | reverse complement strand
GTCGTGGCCCAGTGCCGCAAGCTCTCGCCCCCAGTAATGCGACGAGGCGCATGCCTCCAATCCGACGACGCACGGCGGCAGCTTGCCGAAGAACTTCAGCACCTCGCCCCGACGCAATTGCCGGCGCACGACGGCCTGCCCAGCATCGTCGACTCCATGCACCTGAAAGACGCTCTTGGCGATATCCAGACCAATCGTGCTAACCTTGTCCATGGGCGGTCCCCTCTATGTGGCGTTTACTCACGACCACCTTATGGCACTTCGATGCCGGAGAGCAGGGGCCGTCCACCTCATCATCCACGTCTCGCCGTCTGCTCCGAGCCGGAAGGAGGCCCGTGGATACGCGGGTCAAGCCCGCGTGCGACTATCTTTGGTTGTGACGCGGAGCCTTGAAGCCGCAAAATTAACTTTTCGTTAACCTGGATTCGTTGCCCTGTGCGCAATCCTTCGGGCTTGAGCGGCCGGCCGTCTTGCGGCATTCTCCCCGTCTCCCTTCCCCCCGCAACGGCGACTGGATCCGGCATGAGCGCTGAACGCATTTTCCTCTATGACTGCACGCTACGGGACGGGGCGCAGACCCAGGGGGTCGACTTCAGCGTCGGGGACAAGGTCGCCATTGCCCGGCAGCTCGACCAGTTGGGGATCGATTACGTCGAGGGCGGTTGGCCCGGCGCCAATCCCACGGACGACGCCTTTTTCGCCGCTCCGCCGCCGTTCACCCATGCCCGGCTGGCCGCGTTCGGCATGACCCGCCGGTCCGGGCGCAGCGCCGACAACGATCCCGGGGTGAGGATGCTTCTCGGCACCTCGGCGCCGGTGGTGACCATGGTGGGCAAGACCTGGGATTTCCAGGTCAGCGTGGCGCTCGGGGTGGACCTGGAGGAAAACCTGCGCATGATCGGGGAGAGCATCGCCCATGCCCGCGGCCACGCCGACGAGGTCATGCTCGACGCCGAGCACTTCTTCGACGGTTACAAGGCCAACCCCGCCTACGCCATGCGCTGCGTGCGCGCCGCCCACGAGGCGGGGGCGCGGTGGGTGGTCCTGTGCGACACCAACGGCGGCTCCCTTCCCCACGAGGTGGAAGCGATCGTGGCGGCCGTGGCGGCCGAGATTCCCGGCGACCACATCGGCATCCACTGCCATAACGACACCGACAACGCCGTCGCCAACTCCCTGGCGGCGGTGCGTGCCGGCGCGCGGCAGGTCCAGGGCACCCTGAACGGCCTCGGGGAGCGCTGCGGCAACGCCAATCTGACCTCGATCATTCCCAACCTGATGCTGAAGATGGGATTCGAAACCCATGTCGGCAACACCGGGCTGACGCGGCTGGTCCATGCCTCGCGTCTGCTCGACGAGCTGCTCAACCGGGCTCCCAACCGCCACGCTCCCTATGTGGGCGACGCGGCGTTCGCCCACAAGGGGGGGCTGCACGTCTCGGCGGTGGAGAAGGACCCCCGCTGCTACGAGCATGTCGTTCCCGAACTGGTGGGCAACCGCCGCCACGTCGTGGTGTCCGATCAGGCCGGGCGCGCCAACGTTCTGTCCCGCCTGCGCGACATCGGCCTGGACATCGACCCGGACGACGAGAAGGTGTCGATGCTGCTGGGCGAGTTGAAGCAGCGCGAGCACATGGGCTACGCCTATGACGGCGGCGAGGCCAGCTTCGAGTTGCTGGCCCGCAGGCTGCTGGGGGAAGTGCCCGAGTATTTCCGGCTGACGTCGTTCCGGGTCATCGATGAACGGCGCTGGCACAGGGGCGAGGTGACGCCCGTGTCCGAGGCCACCATCCGGGCCGAGATCCGCGGCGAGCAGTTTATCACGACGGCCGAGGGCAACGGCCCCGTGAACGCCCTCGACACCGCGTTGCGCAGGACGCTCATTCCGTTCTTCCCCCAACTCGGCGAGCTTCGTCTGGTGGATTACAAGGTGCGCATCCTGACCCCGGAGGCGGCCACCGCCGCCGTCACCCGGGTGATGATCGAAAGCGCCGACGCCAGGGGGGAGCGGTGGGCGACGGTGGGGGTGTCCACCAACGTGATCGACGCCTCCTACCTCGCGCTTCACGACTCCATCACCTACCGGCTGTTCCGCGACGGGGCCTCGGCCTGATGGCCGGAACGGATTCGACGCGCGCGCCGGTCTCCTTCGAAGCCGCTCCGGTCTTCATTCTGGTGCGCCCCCAACTGGACGAGAACATGGGGACGTCGGTCCGGGCCATGCTCAACTGCGGCCTGACCCGGCTGCGGCTGGTGTCGCCGCGCGACGACCATTTGAGCGACAAGGCCATCGCCGCCGCCTCGGGGGCCGGCGATGTCCTGAGGGAGGCGGAGGTGTTTTCCTCCCTGGACGAGGCCATCGCCGACCTGCGCCACGTCTACGCGACCAGCGCCCGCCGCCGGGAAATGGCCAAGCCGGTCATGACCCCCCGCCACGCCCTGGCCGATATCAGGACGGCCCTGTCCCACGGCGAGCCGTGCGGGCTCCTGTTCGGCCCGGAACGGACGGGACTGACCAACGACGAGATGGCCCAGGCCGACACGGTGGTGGAGGTTCCCCTCAACCCGGCCTTCGCCTCGCTCAATCTGGCCCAGGCGGTCCTGATCATGGGGTACGAGTGGTATCAGGGCGGAGCGGACGCGCCGCCGGTCGAACTGCCCCTCAACGGCGGCCGTCCGGCGACGCGGGCGGAGCTGTTGAACCTGTTCCTGCATCTGGAGCGTGAGTTGGACGACTGCGGTTTTCTCCGGGTGCGCGACAAGCGCCCGAGCATGGTGCGCAATCTCCGCAACATGTTCGGAAGGGCCGGTCTGACCGAACAGGAGGTTCGCACCCTGCACGGCATCATCACGGAGTTGCGGCAGGGCCGCCGGGCTCCGGGATAAGAGTGGCCAGACGTTTCAGCAGGTCGCCACGGCCGGGGCGGAAGTCCTCGTCCAACCACCACCGCCGCAGGTCCCGCAGCACCGCCCCGACCCTTGGACCGCCGGCCACCCCGGCCCTGATCACATCCCCGCCTTTCAGGGGAAAGACGGGGGGGGACCAGTCGCGGGCGGCCTCCAGCAACGTGATCCAGGCCCTGGTTTCGCTGGAATTGGTGCGCTCGGAAACGGCCTTGCGCCCGCCCCAGGTGATCAGGCACAGATCGCGGAAACGTTCCGCGCCGAGATGGTCCAGGGAGCGGCGGACGGCGCGCGGGTCCATGGCGGAGGAGGGGAGGTCCTCGGGCGGGACGGACGCGAGTCCGACCAGCCGCGCCCGGTCGCGGTTGCCGAGCCGCAGGCGGGTGGCCAGTGCCAGGGCGCCCTCCGCGTCCAGGCGGGTCAGCGCGGCGAGACGGCGCACGGGGTCGGGCCCCACGCCCTCAAGGCGGACTCCCCGATCCTCCAGCCACGCCACCAGCCGCAGGCGGCCGAAGTCCACGGCCTCGGGCAGGACGTGCTCCAGGACGTGCGCGCCGTTCATCAGCAGCATGACGTTCGCCGGATCGGGGGCCAACAGGATCCGCACCATCTCCTCCCGCACCCGCTCGGCCGACAGGATGGACAGCCTGGGGGCCATCGCCCGGCAGGCGGCCAGGGCGGTCGGGTTCGGCGGGGGGGCGCCGTAATAGGCGAAGAACCGGAAGAAGCGCAGAATCCGGAGCACATCCTCCTCGATCCGCTCCCGCGCGACCCCGACGAAGCGGACGATTCCCGCGCCCAGGTCGTGCAGGCCGTTGAACGGATCGTACACCAGACCGTCCGGGTCCGCCGACATGGCGTTGAACGTGAAATCGCGCCGCGCCGCGTCTTCTTCCCAGTCGTCGGTGAAGCCGACCTCGGCATGGCGGCCGTCGCAGGCGATATCCTTGCGCAGGGTCGTGATCTGGAACGGCTGGCCCTCGGCCACGGCGGTCACGGTGCCGTGGCTCACGCCCGTCGGCACCGCCTTCAGCCCTGCCCGCCGGAGCAGGGACATCACCACGTCGGGCGGGTCGGGAGTGGCGATGTCCACGTCCCTGACCGGCCGCTGCAACAGCCCGTCGCGCACGCAGCCGCCGACGAAACGCACGGGGGAGCCGTCGGCGGTCAGGGCCGCGATCACCGCCCGGGTGGCCGAAGCCGTCATCCACGGTTGGGGGGAAAGCTGTCCGAGCAGGGTCATGGTGCGCGCAGGATGCGGTGGAGACTCATGAGGATGCGGGCGGTCGCGCCCCAAATCGTGTGGCCGTCGTAGAGAATGGCGAGGGTTTCCACCTCTTTCCCGCGATGGGTGATGGTCATGAGCCGGAAGCTGTCCGGATCGAGAAGGACGGAAAGGGGCATTTCGAACGCATAGGCCACCTCGTTCGGATCGATGCGCATCTCCAGCGGGGGAGTGACGAGCCCCACCACCGGCCGGACGAGGAACCCGGTGACCGTCTCGCAGTCATCGAGCAATCCGATCAGGCGGACCGTCCGTTCATCGAGGCCGATCTCCTCGGACGTTTCCCGCAGCGCCGTCGCGATCATGCTCTCATCGGCGTCCTCGACCCGACCTCCGGGAAAGCAGACCTGCCCGCCGTGATGGGCCAGATGATCCGTGCGCCGGGTCATCAGCACGGTAAAGCCGTCATCGTGGTCGACCAGGGGCACCAGAACCGCCGCCGGGGTCAACACCCCGGCCGGGGGCAGGACACCGGCGTCCAGTCCCAGCGTCATCCTGTTCAGCCGCCTCATGATTTCGGCCCGCGTCACCCCGTCGCCTCTCCCCATACCGCCCGATCCGCCCTCCAGAATACAGGCCGATCCGGGCCGGCCTCAAGCCCCTCGCGCGGGCTCGGTTCTCTTGCCAGGAATGGGACGACGCGCTATAGGGAACCACGATGGCCGCCGCACCCCAGACTCCTTCGGTTTCCCTTTACTCGGCCCAGGGCGCGTTCGCCTTCGCGGCGGCGGTGACGGCTTGGCGGCTGTTCACCCTGGCGACGAACCATCTCAATCTGTCGTTCGACGAGGCCCAGTACTGGATTTGGGCGCGGCAGCTCGAATTCGGCTATTTCTCCAAGCCGCCCTTGATCGCCTGGGTGATCGCGCTCACCACCCAGGTCTGCGGCGAGGGGGAGACCTGCGTCAAGTTGGGGTCGCCGCTCGCCTACATGGGGTCTTCCCTGGCGCTGTTCGCGCTGGGACGCGAATTGTACGGGCCACGGGTCGGGTTCTGGTCGGCGGTCGTCTTCGTTACCCTGCCCGCCGTGTCCCTGTCGTCGATGATCATCAGCGTCGATCCGTTCCTGATCCTGTTCTGGGCGTTGGGGCTGGTCGCCCTGATCCGGGCCATTGCCACGGAGTCCCTGCGTTGGTGGCTGTTGCTCGGGGTGATGATCGGACTCGGCCTGCTGACCAAGTACGCCATGGCGTTCTTCGTGCTGTCGCTGATCACGTATCTGGTCTGGTCTCCGGAGCGGCGGGGTCTGCTCCGCCGTCCCGGTCCGTGGCTGGCGGTCGGCGTGGGGCTGGCGATGCTGGCGCCGAACGTGCTTTGGAACATGGACAACCACTTCGTCACGTTCGTTCACACCAAGGCCAACGCCAATATTTCCGGGCTGAAATTCCATCCGGGCAAGGCGGCCGAGTTCATCGGCTCGCAGTTTCTGGTCTTCGGCCCCCTGTTGTTCGGAACGCTGCTCGCGATCATTGCCGCCGCCCGCCGCATGGCCGCCGCGGACGAGGGCGTCCGCCTGCTTCTGGCGTTCATTCTTCCCACGGCGGTCATCATGACCGCCGAAAGTTTCCTCAGCCGCGCCAACGCCAATTGGGCGGCCCCCATCTATGTCGGAGCCACGGTTCTGGTGATAGGGTGGGCGTTCGGGGATGAAGCCCGGCGGGGCCGGGCGCGGCTGGTGCACGCCTCGTTGGCGTTGCATCTGATCGCGGCGGTGGCGCTTTACAACGGTGAGGCCCTGGCCCGCGTGGCCGGTTTCGGACTGAGCGAAAAGACAGACCTGGCGAAGCGGGTGCGCGGATGGGACAAGGTCGGGCAGAGCGTGGCGCGGGTCTGGGCGACCCATCCGGATACCCGGCTTCTGTTCGACCACCGGCGGGTGATGACGACCTTGACCTATTACATCCACCCCCATCCCTTCAACGCGGCGAAATGGAACGAATCCGGCCGCGTCTCCAATCATTTCGACCTGACCGCCGATCTGGCCCTTGATCCTCGGGGCAGTTTCCTGTTGGTCACCGAGGAACCCAACGCCGACCACGTCGCGCCCTGGTTCACCCGTTCCGAGCTGCTGTCGGTGATCCGGGTGCCCCTGTATCCCGGCTACGCGCGGGAGGTCCGCGTGTTCCGGGTCGAGGGGTTCAAGGGCTATGGACGATGAAGGCCCCGCAGTGGGGACTGGCCCTTCTGATTCTGGCGGCGGCGGCGGTTCCCGAGGTTGACCTGACGGTCAGCGGCTGGTTCTTCGAGCCTCCGAACCGGTTCATTCTCCGCTATTTTCCTCCGTTTGAATTCATTCGCCGGGAGACGCAGGAGGCCGTCGGGTTCCTGGCTCTCGTCGTCGCGCAGGCGTGGCTGGCCGGGCGCATCCTGGGAAAGACCCTGCTCGGCATCGATGGGCGGAGGTGTCTTTACCTGCTGGGGTCCCTGGCCCTCGGACCGGGCCTCGTGGTCAACGGGGTGCTGAAGGAGTTCTGGGGGCGGGCGCGTCCCACGACCGTCCGCGAATTCGGCGGCGATCTCCAATTCTCTCCCGCCCTGATCCCCTCGGACCAGTGCAGCCACAATTGCTCCTTCGTCTCGGGCCACGCCGCCGCCGCCTTCTGGCTGGTTTCCTTCGCCCTGCTCGTGCCGCCGCGATGGCGGCCCCTGGCGGTGGCGGTGGCGCTCGGGTGCGGAGGCGCCATGGGGCTCGTCCGCGTGGCCCAGGGAGGCCACTTTCTCAGCGACGTCGTGTACGCGGGCGCGGTGACCTTCATCGTGTCGCTGGGGATGCGGCGTCTGATTCTGGGGCCGGAGTCCCGTCCCCTTCCGTGACCGGGGGACCGACGCACTGGAAATAGGCGCGGGTGGGGAGCAGAAAGCGGCACTGCCAGTACGTCTGCCCGGTCAGGACCACGTCCCGCCCCCGCCCCCTGCGGGCGCATTCCTCCCGCGCGACGGCGGTGACGGTCTGGGGCGTGGTGAAGGACGCATTGTAGCAGACCTCCAAAAAATCCTGCTGATTGACGGAGGTGCGGGCGAGGCGGAGGGTGCCCGTGAATTTCTCGTCCACGAAGGGGTCGAGGGAGCACGACGCGACGGCCGACGCCAGTCCCAGGACGACGGACATGCGAAGAATGGAACTCATGACGCCCCCCCTGACCGGTACGATGACCCGTTCCTATTATTAGAGGGCGCGCGCGGCGGGGGAAAGCCCTCTCGGCTTACGGCGCGGGGTCATCGGTGAATCCGATGACCCTTGTTTTCCTTTTCAAGCGCCGGTGTGGGCGCGGCCTAGGCCGCGATGGCAGTATGGCGGCCTAGGCCGCGATGGCCTTGCACGCCTTGATGCAGGCGGCGCAGGAATCGGCGCAGTCCTTGCACGCCTTGTACTTATCGGCGTGCTTGCGGCATTCCTTCTCGCAGGACCCGCAGACGTCGATGCATACCTTGGCGTATGCCTTGAGGTGGGCGGAGTCGAGCGCCGCGAGCTTCGCCAGAGTCTCGCACACGGGCTGCATTTCCAGGGTGGCGGCGATGCAGTCCCGCATGCTGATGTCGTCCATGCGGAACATCATGATGCAGTGCTGAACGCAGACCTCGGACGATTTGACGCAGTGAAGGGCCGCCTCGACCAGGGCGGTGTTCTTCGGCCCCATGTCGTGCCCGGCGCTGTCCGCCGACCCGGATTTCGGGGCCAGCACCGCCACGGACGCCAGCGCCCCCGCCGCCACGATCACATCCCGCCTGTTCAGTCCGGTGTCCTTTTCCGAGTTGGTCATCATGATGCGCGTTCCTTTCCTGTGAATGCCCGGAGTCAGAATAAGTCCCCCTGCCGGGGAGGAGCGTCCTTGACTTTTGTTTTGGGGCGGGACGGATGGACGCCCCCGCCCACCACGACGCCGATCCTGCCGTCGCGGAATTCCACATCCCAGAGGGCGCCCGTCCTGGCCTCCCGGGACTCCTCGACGATGCGCCCGTCCCCGTCCCGGATCAGCGCGAACCCCCGGCCGAGGACGGCCTCGTGGGAATAGCTCTCCAGAAGCTGGCGGTAGCGCCCGAGACGCTCCCCGGCTTCGGCGGCCGCCCGCCCGGCGGCCCCATGCAGGCGCTCGGACAGACGTGCGAGGTCCCGCCGGTGGCGTTCCACCTCCCGCGCCAGGGCCGTCGAGGGCAGACGGGGAGCGACCCGTTCCAGGCGGGAGGCCTGGGCGGCGAACCGCAGGGCCATGACGTGGCCGAGCCGGGCGGCGGCCTGGGCGGCGGCGTGGCGCTTGTGGGCCAGTTGCTCGCGGGGGCTGGGAAGGCGGGCGAACAGGCGGTCCACCTCGGCGTGCTTGCGGTCCATCAGGACCGGCAGGGCGTTGGCGAGACGCTCGGCCCGGTCGTCGAGGCGCTGGAGGCTGTCCTCGATCAGGCGGGCGGGGTCGGGAAGCCCCCGCGCCAAACCCTCCAGCCGCGTCCGTCCGTCGGCGAGCGCCCGCGCCATGGCGGCGGTCTGCCGCCCGCCCAGGGCCTCCACCCGGGCCAGCAGATCGAGGCGCACCGGAACCGCCATTTCCGCGGCGGCGGTGGGAGTCGGAGCCCGCACGTCGGCGGCGAAATCGATCAGGGTGGTGTCCGTCTCGTGCCCCACGGCCGAAATCAACGGAATGGAACTGGCGGCGGCGGCGCGGACGACAATTTCCTCGTTGAAGGCCCACAGGTCCTCCAGACTGCCCCCGCCCCGGGCGACGATGAGAAGATCGGGACGGGGAACGGGGCCGTTCGCGGCGATGCGGTTGAAACCGTCGATGGCCGCCGCGATCTGGGCCGCCGCGCCGTCGCCTTGGACAGCCACCGGCCAGAGCAGGACGCGACTCGGAAACCGGTCGGCCAGACGGTGCAGGATGTCGCGGATCACCGCTCCGGTCGGCGAGGTGACGACTCCGATCACCCGGGGCAGGAACGGGAGCTTTTTCTTGCGCGCGGGATCGAACAGCCCCTCCGCCGCCAGTTTTTTACGCCGGTCCTCCAAAAGCTTCAGGAGGGCGCCGACGCCCGCGACCTCCAGGCTTTCGATGACGATCTGATAGCTGGAGCGACCGGGGTAGGTGGTGATGCGTCCGACCGCCACCACCTCCAGCCCCTCCTCCGGCTGGATGGACAGCCGGCCGGCGACACCCTTCCAGATCACCGCGTCGAGGACCGCGCCCTCGTCCTTGAGCCGCAGATAGCAGTGCCCCGAGGAATGCCGCTTGAACCCGGATATCTCTCCCCGCACCCGCACATGGCCGAAGGCGTCCTCGACGGTGCGCTTCAGCGCCGCAGACACTTCGGTCACGGAGAATTCGGGCAGGTTGTGGGTCGAATTGGCGCTCATGGGGACCGGAGTTTATGCTACAACAGGCTCCCTGGAAAGCAGGGAGGAAGATCGGATGCGCGTTCTCGTCGTGGGGTCGGGGGGGCGGGAGCATGCCTTGTGCGCGGCCATCGCCCGGTCGCCGCTGTGCACGGGGTTGTTCTGCGCGCCCGGCAATGCCGG
>JADGDA010000077.1 GCA_015228695.1 Alphaproteobacteria bacterium | reverse complement strand
GACGTCCGCCCGCTCAGAATCAGCCGGGCCATGCTGTCGGCGGCGCTCACCTGGGTCACCTCGGGGACCTCGATCCCGGCGCTCCGCAGCCACTCCAGACCCCAGATGTCCGCCAGGGACGCCGACCCGAGCCCGGCGATCGCTGCGCCGGCAAGGTCCCGCGGACCTTGGATCGCCGACGCGGCGGCGACGACCGCGACCGTGCGGAACTCGGCCTTGTAGGCCACGAGCGGCCGGTAGCCGCCGTCGGTCTCAAGCATCCGCGCCTGCTGCCCCGCGACGATGGCGATGTCATAGTCCTGAGCCAGGGCGCGCCGGGCATAGGTCGTGAAATCGGGCGCGGTGACGACCTCCACCGGCAGGCCCAGACCGGCCTGAAGCGCTTCCCGCAATGGTTGGTAGAGTTCGAGAATGACCCTGGCGCTGGCGTGCGGAGCGACCCCGATGTGAAAACCCAGGTCCGGGCCGTCGGCGCGGACCGGCGGCGACAGGACAAGGACCACCGCAGTGGCCACCATCCCCAAAAGCCTGGACAAACCCGAACGATCCGACATGATCCGCTCCGTGACAGGACCGCCCCGTCTATTCGTGGCGGTCGGCGCCGTCGAAAACGTAACGCAGCTCCTCAAGCTTGCCGTCGATCACATATGGCGCGGCTTGAGCGAAAGTATCAAGGATAATCAATCCATTAATGGCTGCATCCTTACCGCTCCCGGTACGAATGCGCGCCGCCATGCCCATGTTCACTTCCGCTGCGGCTTCGTAGCGCCGGCGGAGCCCATCCAGGGTCGCGGGGCCGTCCCGATCCGGCCCGGACGAGAGATACTGGCGGAGCAGGTCCGTGGCAACGGCCCGGTACATGGTTTCCTCCTCGCTGGCGAAGGGCAGATGGAACCGGGCCATCGGACGCAGGAACGCAAGAAGCGGACAACCGCAAGTCGCTCCGATCAGCCCGATCAGCGCCGCCATCCCGTTTTGCAGGGGGCAGCGGGCAACGATGGTGCGCTGGGCGGTCGCGACCTCCACGATGGTTTCCTCGTAGGAATAGAACGTCTCGAAGTGGGGGATGATCTCCGCTATGGCGCGGGCGAAGGGGCAGCGGGGCGAACGGGCCGCCGTCAGCGGGCAGTGGGCGCACCGGCAGAACTCAAGGGCCGTCCACGCCAAGGTCCCGCCCGTTCCCGACGGCCGCAGTTCGAACGTGGCGCGATCGAAGGAAAGCGGAACGTGGGCGGATTGATCTCCCGCGAACCGGAACGTGTAGGTGATGCCGATCGCATCGGGGCTATCTGAAAGACGGGTGCTCATCGTGCCACACCATGGCCAGCGTCGGATCATGCGTCGGAATTCAGTGTCGGTGATCACCTCGTGCGTTGTTCGACCCGGTTGCGTCCGTTCTGCTTGGCGTCGTAAAGGGCCTCGTCGGCCCGGCGCAGCATGTCGGCGATCGTCTCGTCGTCGCCGTCCATGGCCGTCACCCCGAAACTCGCCGTGACGGACAGCGTCGTCCCGTCCGGCAGGGCCGACGAAAGTCCGGCGATCTCCAGGCGGATCGATTCGGCCACGTCCAGGGATTGGGTGCTGTCGGTCTCCGGCAGGAGAACGGCGAACTCCTCCCCGCCCAGGCGGCCGACCATGTCGGTCCGGCGCAGCTTGCGCTTCAGCGCGTGGGCGAAATCGCGGAGGATGATGTCTCCGGCCTCGTGCCCGTGGGTATCGTTGACGCGCTTGAAGAAATCGATATCGACCATCATCACGGACAGGGGGTGCCCGTAACGCTTGACCCGCGACAGTTCCTCGCTCGTTTTTTCCAGAAAGTGGCGGCGGTTCCATAGGCCGGTCAGGGCGTCGGTGGTGGCGAGGGTCCGCAGTTCCTCGGTCTGGAGCCGCAGGACCTCCTCCATCCGCCGGCGTTCCGTCACGTCGCTCAAGGTGCCGATCACCCGCGCCGGACTGCCGTCCGCCGCCCTGTGCACGGTCACCCCGCGCCCGAGGAACCACCGGTATCCCTCCGCGCGGCAGAGCAGCCTGTGTTCGCAACGGAAATCGGGGGTTTCTCCGCGCAGGTGGGCGTCGAGCGCGCCGGTCACGGCCGCCCGGTCCTCGGGGTGGATGCGGTCGCGCCATTCGCGGTCGGTTTCCGCGACGTCCCCCGCCTCGTGGCCCAGCATGCGGCACCATCCATCGGAGAACACCATGCGGCCGGTCGGCGGCGTCCAATCCCACACGCCGTCGCCCACGGCCTGAAGGGCCAGCCGCCAGCGTTCCTCGTTCTCGGCCAGACGGCGCTCCGCCTGGAGAAGCTGGCTCTGACGCACGCCGGCGGCGATGCCTTCGCCCAGGACCCCGGCCGGGCACGGCTTTGCGTAGAAGCGGAAGATGTCGCCTTCGTTGATCGCCTGAATGGCCGTCTGCTGATCGGCGTCGCCGGTCAGCATCATGCGGACGGTGATCGGGGCGATGTCGCGGATGGCCTTCAAGGTCTCGATCCCGTTCATCCCCGGCATGCGCATGTCGCACAGAACCACCGCGAACGGCTGGTTGGAGGTATTGGCGCCGGTCACCATCCCGACCCCCTCGCGGCCACTGAGCGCGGAGTAAAGGTCGAACCGCTCGCCGAGTTGCCTGGACAGCGCCGACAGCAGATGGGGATCATCGTCGATGACCAGGACGCGATCAGCCATCCAATATCTCCCGTCATTTGAACCGACACGATCCACCTCGCAGCTTATTCCAAAGATTCCGCCGCAATCAACCTCCCGCTGCCCGGTCAGGTAGAGGAGCCCGTGGGCAGCGGGGCATTCTGGTTGGAGGCCGTCCTCGGGGCGCGCCGCCGTTCCCGGAGCAGCAGAGCCCGCAGCCTGTCCGCAAGCTCCTTCTCCGACAAAGCCTCGTCGGACCCGCCATGGGAGTGCGCCGCCGGGGCCGGTCCCATTCGCGCGGCCCGTCTCCGTTCTCCGATCAGCAGCTTCCGCAGCCCCTCGGCGAACGCCTTGTCCGACAGATCGTCGTCGGAGCCGGCGTGCGGGGCCGGGGCCGGCGCATGGCGCTGCACGAAAGCCAGCACGTTGCTCTGCGTCGGCGTCAATTCCAGACCGCTCTCCTGGTCCGGTTCCGGATCGGCGGCGGTGGCGTCGGACGTGGCGTCGGACTCTGTGGAGGCTCCGCCGCTGACCGCGATGAACCACGAGGGAGGCTGGGGCGACAGGCACACCTGGGTCAGGCTTTCGGCATAGGAGGAAGCGCAGGTGACGTTGCCGACGCCGAGCACCGAGAGAAGCTTCGTCAACGCTTCCCGCTGGGCCGCATCGGGGGCGACAACGAGGAAATTGAGACCCGAACCAAGCGCCTTGCTGTTCAGCGTGAGGGCGGCCTGGGCTTGCTCGGCAAGACTTTTTCTCGTTGTTCTCATTTTCCCTACTCCACCAACTCTCGCCGTGGACACTATCTTCCGCTTTCGGCAAGGGTCTGCCCACCCGCATTTGGGGGGCTTTCGGACGTCCGCATGTGGGGGGGGGCGGCCGCGTGGGGGGCGTGGCGAAGATGGGGCGACGTGGTTGGAAACCGCTTTAAACCACCTTGCGCTCGTGCAGGTCCCGGATTTGCTCGGGGGAAAGTCCGAGCACGGTGCCGAGCACATGGTCGGTGTGCTGCCCCAGCGTCGGCCCGAGCGAGTCGATGCGGCCCGGAGTTTCGCTCAGGCGCGGCATCACGTTGGGCACCATCACCACTTCCCCCTCCAGGGCGGGGGTCTCCTTGGCGAGCAGATTGGCGCGGGCGTGGAACTGGCGGTCCGCGAAGACGTCGGCGATGGTGTTGAGGGGGCCGCACGGGGCCCCGGCCGCGATGCACCGTTCCAGGATATCGTCCCGGTTCAGCGATCCCGCCCAGGCGGCGACCACCTGGTTGACCTCGTGACGGGCTTCGAGGCGCTGGGCCTGGACCCCGTACAGGCCGCTGGAGGCCAGTTCCGGGCGGCCCATGGCCTGGCACAGGCGCTCGAACAGCTTGTCCGTGGTGCAGGCGAAGGCGACCCAGCGGTCATCCTTGGTGCGGAAGTGGCCGAGGGGGACGGCGCTCTTGACGTGGGGACCATGGCGCTCGCGCACGGTGCCGTACATGGCGTAGGCCGGAGCCAGTTCGTCGGTCAGACGGAACACCGATTCGTACAGGGCGACGTCGATGTACTGGCCCAATCCGCTCTTCTGCTTCTCGTGCAGGGCGATCAGCACGCCGATGGCCCCGTACAGACCCGACATGTAATCGCCGAGGGTGGTCGAACCCGGAGTGACGGGGGTATCCTTGGGCATGCCGGCCAGATAGGAAAGGCCGCCGACGGCGTGGGCGATGCGGGCGAAGCCCGGCCGGTCCCGGTAGGGACCATCCTGGCCGTAACCGGACACCCGCAGCATCACGAGGCCGGGATTGTCCTTCTGGAGGACATCGAACCCGAGGCCCCATTTCTCCAGGGTTCCGGGGCGGAAATTCTCGCACACCACGTCGGCCTTCAGGCACAGTTGCCGGAACAACTCCGCCCCGTCCTTGGAGCGCAGATCGATGGTGACCGACTTCTTGTTGCGGGCCTCGGACAGCCACGCCAGGCTGAGGTCGGGAGTCCGGGTGGAGGTGCCGAAGTTCCGGCACGGGTCGCCCCCCACCGGATGCTCGACCTTGATCACCTCCGCCCCGAACTCGCCCAGGATGGCGGCGGCATAGGGCGAGGCGATGAAGGTCGCGACGTCCACGACCAGCATCCCGGACAGCGGCAGATCGCGCTTGGCGTTTTCGGTGTCGGTCATCCGTCGGCTCCCCATCGCGGGCTCATATGACCCGGCTTTCGTGCATCTGCTTCAATTCCTCGGCGGTCAGGCCGAGAAGGCGCGACAGAACCTCGTCGGTGGAATCGCCAAGCCGGGGTCCCAGATGCCGGATCCGGCCCGGCGTCCGGGACAGCTTCGGGAACACGCCCGGCACGACGACTTCCCCCACCTCCGGCACGTTAACCGGGACCAGATCCCCACGGGCGCGGAAATGGGGGTCGGCGAAGATGTCGGCGATGCTGTTGATCTGACCGATGGGCACGTCGGCCTTGTTGCACATGTCCATGACGTCGTCGCGGTTGTGGGACATGGTCCAGGAGCCGACGATGGAATCCACGTCCTGACGGTTGGCGAGGCGTTTCGCCTTGGTCCCGTACAGATTGGTCGCCGCCAGTTCCGGACGGCCCATGGCGTCCTCCACCAGACGGGCGAACATCTTGTCGGTGGTGCAAGCGATGGCCACCCATTTCTCGTCCTTGGTGCGGAAATGGCCGTGGGGGCAGGCGATGACGGTGCCGGCTCCCTCGCGTTCCCGCACCTTTCCGAACATGCTGTAGACGGAGGCGATCTCGTCCAACTGGCGGAAGACGGCTTCGTAGATGCCGATGTCGATCATCTGGCCGACGCCGGTCTTCGCTTTCTGGCGCAGGGCGAGGAGCACGCCGATGGCGCCGTAAAGGCCCGACATGTAATCGCCCAGCGGGGTCGATCCCGGCACCACGGGCGTCTGCCCCGGAAAGCCGGCCAGATACGACAGGCCGCCCACCGCATGGGCGATGTGGGCGAAGCCCGGCCGGTCGCGGTAGGGACCGGTCTGCCCGTACCCGGTCACCCGCAGCATCACCAGCCCCGGATTGGCCTTTCTGAGGGTTTCCCAGCCGAGGCCCCATTTTTCCAGGGTGCCGGGACGGAAATTTTCCACCAGCACGTCGCATTTCGACACCAGCTTGCGGAACAGTTCGGCCCCGACCGGCATGCGCAGGTCGATGGTCACCGATTTCTTGTTCCGGGCCTCGGAGAGCCACGCCAAGCTGGAATCGGCGCGTTTGGTCGGCGTTCCGAATCGGCGCAGGGGATCACCGGCGATGGGGTGCTCGACCTTGAAGACCTCCGCCCCGAACTCGGCCAGGATGGAGGCGCTGTAGGGGCCGGCGATGAAGGTTCCGACGTCCACGACTCGGATGCCGTCGAGGGGCGGCGCTGGTTCCTGTGCTGAATCGGCCATGATGGGGTCCACGCCTTTCCCGGAAGTCTGCTTTTTGCTCGCCATGGTCCGATGCCGCGATCCTGGGGTTGACCATGGGGCAAGGGTAACAACAACCGCCTCCGGTCTCAACGGGGATCTGGGGGGGGGGATTTGGGGGTGGGGATTCGGGTGTGGAAAATCCGGGGGGCGTCCGCTTTTCGGGTGCAGTGCGCAAAGAATTTTGACATTATCCCGCCGGTCTTCTGCGGCCTGTCCCGGACAACGGGGGATTTCTTCGGTTTTGGTCCGGGGTGGCGCGGCGGGCATCAGGGTGGAAAGCGGGGGAAAAACAATCATGAACAGTGTCCTCAAGGGATTGAGAATCGTGGAAAGCCCGGCGTTCGTCGCCGCGCCGCTCGGAGGAATGACGCTGGCCCAACTCGGGGCGGACGTGATCCGCTTCGATCCGATTCAAGGCGGGCTCGACGCGCGCCGCTGGCCGATCACCAAGGAGGGCAAGAGCCTGTATTGGGTCGGCCTGAACAAGGGTAAGCGCTCGCTCGCCGTGGACACCACCAAGCCCGAGGGTCAGGAACTGGTTACCGCACTGATCACCCAGCCGGGGCCGGACCGGGGCATCTTCGTCACCAACTTCCCGCAGTCGGGGTGGTTCAAGTACGAGAACCTGAAGAAGAAGCGCGACGATCTGATCATGGTCAACCTGATCGGCAGCTCCGACGGCACCTCGGCGGTGGACTACACCATCAACTGCGCGGTGGGCTTCCCCGGAGTCACCGGGCCGCTGTCGGCCAAGGCGGGGACCCTGCGGGTCAATCACGTCATGCCGGCCTGGGACGCCATTTGCGGCATCAACGTCGCCCTCTCCGTGCTCGCGGCCGAGCGTTACCGCACCCGCACCGGCGCGGGTCAACTGGTCAAGATGGCCCTGTCGGACATCGCCTTCTCCATGGTCGGCAACCTGGGCTACATCCAGGAGGTCCAGATCAACGGCGAGGACCGCCGCGCCTACGGCAACTATCTGTACGGCGCCTACGGCTCGGACTTCGAGACCAAGGACGGCCGTCACCTCTACATCATCGTCGTCACCGGGCGGATGTGGACCGAACTGGGCAAGGTCACCGGCCTCACCGACCGCTTCGCCGCCCTGGAAACGGCGCTCGGCGCCAACCTCAACAAGGAAGGCGACCGCTTCAAGGCCAGCGAGGCGATTTCCGCGATCATCCGCCCCTGGATCGCCGAGCGGACCCTGGATGAGGTCCGGCAGGTGTTCAACGGCACCGGCGTCTGCTGGGGGCCGTACCAGAGCTTCAAGCAGATGGTGGAGGAGGACCCCCGTTGCTCCACCCAGAACCCCATGTTCTCGGAGATCGAACAGCCGGGGATCGGCAAGTTCCTGGTTCCGGGATCGCCGTTGGACTTCGGCGCCCTGCCCCGCGAGACGCCCCGCCGGGCGCCCATCCTGGGCGAGCACACCGAGGAAATCCTGGCCCAGGACCTTGGCTTGAGCGGCTCGCAAATCGCCGAGCTGCACGACAAGAAGATCGTCTCCGGTCCGGTCGACCTCTGAAGCGGGAGCAGAGAAGCGTCATGTCTGAGAAAGAAGTCAACTATTCCGACTGGATCGGTTCGAAGGAGGAGCGGGAGGAGGATATCGTCCTCACCCCGGCCCATGCCCTGCTCGCCACCCTCGACGACACCACGACCGTTCTCAGGAACGGCGACAAACTGCCGCCCCTGTGGCACTGGCTGTTCTTCCTCCCGCGCGCGCCGATGTCGCAGATCGGCGGCGACGGGCACCCGAAGCGGGGCGGCTTCCTGCCTCCCGTGGCCCTGCCCCGGCGCATGTTCGCCGGCGCGCGGATGACGTTCCCGGACAGCCTGATCATCGGGCGTCCCGCCACCCGCAAGGGCGAGGTCATCGCCGTGTCGGAGAAAAAGGGCGGATCGGGCACGCTGGTGTTCGTCACCGTGCGCTATCGGATCGAGCAGGACGGCAGGCTGTGCGTCGAGGAGGAGCAGGACATCGTCTACCGCGAGCCCGGCGGCAAGGTCCCGGCTCCGGTTCCGGCGGCGGACGTCCCCCGCGGCGTCGATGGGGCCTGGGTCAAGACGGTCACTCCCGATCCGGTGCTGCTGTTCCGCTTCTCGTCGCTGACCTTCAACAGCCACCGCATCCATTACGACCGCCCCTACGCCATGAACGAGGAGAACTATCCCGGACTCATGGTGCATGGGCCGTTAAACGCGATGCTGCTGATGGACCTGTGCCGCAACCGGGCGGGCAGGCCGGTCGTCGGCTATTCGTTCCGGGGCAAGGCTCCGGTGTTCGACCTGAACCCGTACCACCTGATCGGCCGCCCCTCGGGCGACAAGGTCGAGTTGGAGGTTCAAGGCCCCGACGGCGCCTCGTGCATGTCCGCCACCGCCGAGCTGGGCTGATTTCACCCTTAATCCCTTAGAGGAACGTCATGACCGCAACCAAGACCAACGCCGGCAATTTCTTCGAGGACTTCAAGCTCGATCAGGTCATCGTCCATGCCACCCCGCGCACCGTGACCTCCGGCGACGTCGCTCTTTACACCGCCCTGTTCGGGCCGCGTTTCGTCATTCATTCGGATAAGGAGTTCGCCAAGGCCATCGGGCTCGCCGACTCGCCGGTGGACGACTTTCTGGCCTTTCATTTCGTGTTCGGCAAGACCGTGCCCGACATTTCCCTGAACGCGGCGGCCAATCTGGGGTACGCCGACGGGCATTTCGGTGCTCCGGTCCACGTCGGCGACACCGTCTCGTCGGTGTCCCGCGTCATCGGTCTGAAGGAGAACTCCGACGGCAAGACCGGCAACGTCTTCGTCCGCTCCACCGGAACCAATCAGCGCGGCGAGATGGTTCTGGAATACGCCCGCTGGGTGATGGTCAACAAGCGCACCCCCAGCGCCCCCTCCACCGAGCCCGTCGTGCCGGCCCTGCCCAAGGCGGTGGACGCCGGCGCGCTGACCTTCCCCGCCTCCCTGAACATGTCCGGCTATGACCGGGCGTTGGCCGGAAGCCCGTATCTGTGGGGCGACTATCAGGTCGGTGAGAAGATCGATCATGTGGACGGCATGACCATCGAGGAAGCCGAGCACCAGATGGCCACCCGTCTGTACCAGAACACCGCCAAGGTGCACTTCAACCAGCACGAACAGGCCCAGGGCCGCTTCGGCAAGCGTCTGATCTATGGCGGCCACATCATCTCCCTGGCCCGTGGCCTGACCTTCAACGGTCTCGCCAACGCCTTCAAGGTGGTCGCCATCAACGGCGGCACCCATGCCAACCCGACCTTTGCCGGGTGCACCATCTATGCGTGGTCGGAAGTGCTCGACAAGATGGAGATCACCGGCCGCGACGACATCGGCGCCCTGCGCATCCGCACCGTCGCCGTCAAGGACAAGAAGTGCGCCGACTTCCCCTATAAGACGGCGGAAGGCAAATACGATCCCCAGGTCGTGCTCGACTTCGACTACACCGTCCTGGTGCCGCGCAAGGCGAAGTGAACCAGCGGTCATTGGAAATGACCGCTGGAGCCCGCGACCGCGGGCCGGCGCCCCTGCGCCGAAAGCCAAGGGTGCGGACGCACCCGCCCGGCGCTTGAGGGAACCGCCACCGGTCATTCTTAATGACCGGTGGCGTGACA
>JADGDA010000076.1 GCA_015228695.1 Alphaproteobacteria bacterium | reverse complement strand
GTCCCATGTGCTCTGGCTGATCCTGTCGGCGGAAACCCGCGCCATCGTGGGGGGGGGCGGCTGAGCGATGATCCGGGATCTGGCGCCCGTTCTGCCCTATTTCAGCGCTGCGGCCGTGGTGCTGGCGCTGCTCGTCCTCCTCGTCCTGTGGGCCGTGCTGAGGCAAAGGGTGGAAAAGGGCACGGCGAGCGGCTTCGCGTCGGTGGTGGACGGCCATGGCGACGATGGGAGCGGGGGCGAGGGCGGGAACCCGTGGACGCCCAGGGTGGACGGGGCGGGAACCCGGTCGCTCCGCGCCTCGTTCCGGGCGGCGCGGGCGGCCTTGCGCCGCCGGTTTCCGGGACGCGGCGTCCTGTACCGGGTTCCCTGGTTCGCCATGATCGGGGAGGCCGGAAGCGGCAAGTCGGCGGCGCTCGGGGCGCTCGATCTCGCCCAGCACCTTGCCCACCCCGCCCCCGGCGCCAACGGAACGCGCAAGACCATCGGCTGGTGGGTCTTCGATCAAGGCGTCGTCCTCGACCTGCCCGGCGACCTGATCATGACCCGGGGCGGGGGCGCGGCCGACGATCCGGGGTGGCTCCGGGTTCTCGCCCATCTGCGGAAAGTCCGCTCCCGCCGGCCCATCGACGGCGTGGTCGTCACGATTCCGGCGACCGACCTTTTCGGACTGCGCCGCCTTCCGCGCGAGGCGCTCGCGGAAAAGGCCAAGCGCCTGCATCTCAAGCTGGGTCAGATGCAGGTGGAACTCGGCATCCGTTTCCCCGTCTACGTCCTGGTCACCAAGACCGACGTGGTGACCGGCTTCCGCAATTTCTGGCGGGAGGCGCCGGATCACCGGCGCGACGAGATGTTCGGCTGGTCGACTCCGGCCTCCTCCGAGGTGGCCTACTCGCCGCAGTGGATCGACGCGCTGTTTCATGCCGTCGGCACGGGGTTGTCCTCCGCCCGGATCGACATCGCCGCCACGACGGCCGCGCCCCTCGGCACCGTGGACGACGTGGTGCTCTTTCCCGGCGAATTCCAGAGCATGAAGGACGGGCTGGGCGTCTGCCTCGACGGGCTGTTCCGCTCGACCGCCAATCATCCGGCGTTCTTTCTCCGGGGCGTGTATTTCTGTGGCGACCTGGAGGAGACCGGGGGCGCGCCGGAGACGCGGGGAAGGCTCGCCTTTCCGTCCTTTCTCACCCATGTGTTCACCGACAAGATCTTCCCCGAGCACGCCCTCGGCCGCGTGGAGCCGGAAGCCGCCGAGGCGCGCGGGCGCATGATCGGAACCCTGCGGATCGCCATGGCGTCGGCCGCGGCGGTTCTGGTGACCGGGCTGTGGATTTCCCTGAACGTTCTCCGGGCCGATTTCCGCGAGGTCAATCCCGCGCTGACCGAAATCCGGGCGGCCATGGACGGCGGGGGAGAAGACGGCATGGCCCGCGCCCTGGGGGCGATGGGCCGGGTCGGTGGAAAAAGTCTGTCGTCGATCTTCATCCCTGGAACCTGGCCCGGAATCGGGCTCACCGGACTGGAAGAACGCGTCGACGACTTCATCGTCCGGGGATTCGAGCGGATCGTCGTCCAGGGGGTGGCGCGGCGTCTGGAGCAGACGACGGAGCGCCTGCTCGGCCCCCTGCCCGTTCTTGAGGAGCCGATCGACACCCCCATCCTGTCGGCGGAGGACATTCCCGAAATCAAGCAGTTGACCGCCATGATCGACGGGCTGGCCCAGGTCGAGGCCAACGCCGGCCTCTTCAACGCCCTTGGCGGTTCCCGCGATCCCCAGGACGTCGTCCGCCTCGTCTCGGCCGTGTTCGGGACGGCCCTTCCCCCCGGCGCGTTCACCGACGGGCCGCTTTACCTCCGCTGCGTCAAGGACCAGCCGAAAACCCACTTCGAGCCCGGCGCCTACCGGAGGGTGGCGATGGGACGCCTGAGCGAGTATCTGACGCGCCTGTTCGACCGGATGTTCCACGGCGGCTCGCTGGTGGCCCAGCTCCAGAACGTCACCGTCCGCCTGCGCGAGGCCGAACTGCTCGGCGTGAGTGAGGAGGCCGATCTGGCCGCCCTGCGGAGGCTCCTGGACGCCCTCGACCGGGCCCAGGATTGGCTGGCGCGGATCGAGGGCGGAGAGGCGGGCCACGACGGGGAACTCGACCTCGGGCCGGGGTTCGCCCGCTTGTTGAACACCATCGACGGCCTGGCCTTCTTCGACCCCGAGGCGCGGAACGAGACCGTGCGGAGCGGACGGGAGGAATTCGAGCGGTTCCGGCACAAGTTCGCCGCCTACAAGCGGACCCTGGCGGGCTCGGCCCTGGTCCGGGAGGAGAGTGACGGACGCCTCGTCCTTTCCCCCCCTCTGCTGGCCCTGCACGGCGGCTTGCGGACGCTGTTCCATCTGCCGTTCATGTCGCCACGGCCCGAGCGGCGGATTCGCGCCCGGGTCGGGGACGGGGAACGGGTGGTGTGGGACGCGGGCAAGCTCGACGAGGCCATCGCCATGGCCCAGGCCCATTCCCGCTTCGCCGCCGATCAGCCGGGAGACCTTCAGAAGGGGCTTCGGGACCGGATGACCGCGCTCGCGCGCCACCGGCTGGGACTGGCCCTGTCCTCCGTTCTGGCGGAGGCCCAGAGCGTGCGGCCCGTCAGCCGCTTCGCCTGGAAAACCGGGGAAGAGGAAGGGTTGACCACGGACAGCCGCGATTTCCGGGCCACCTCGGAGAGGATATCGAGACTGCTCGGCCTTCTCCGCGAAGCCGAGGTGGCCGCCCCCTACGACGCCCTGCGCGCGGCCACCCTCCAGGGATCGCTCGATCTGCTCGGCCGGGTGGACCGGCTGTTCGAGAAGGAGGCGCTGTACCGGCCGGGGGAAGCCCTGCGCGATTGGGACGGAAGCCTGAAACCGACCCTGCTCGCCTTCGACGCCGCGGACGATGCCGACGTTCTCCAGTATCTGGACCGGCAGCGGGAAAGGATCAACGCCCTGCTCAAGGACTATGCCGAGCCGGCGGTGGCCTTGTTGTCCCTGCCCGATTTCGACCGCGACGTCTCCGTTCTGCCGCAGGTCCGCAGGTGGCGGATCATCGAGCGGGAACTGGGAAAATACAACGGCCGCAAGCCCGGCAGTTCGGTGGCGGCGCTGGAGAGATTCATCCGTTTCGACATGGGCGGAGCGGCGACGGCCGAGTGCGCCGCCAAGTTCGGAGGATTCGCCGGCGGCGACCGGGGCGGCGATCCCTTCCTGGAGCGGCGCGACGCGCTGGCGGCGATCCTGTGGAGCCGGTGCCAGGGATTTTCCGCCGCGCCCGCGACCTCCCGCTATGCCAGACTGGCGGGGCTGTTCAACCGCCGTCTCGGCGGACGCTATCCCTTCGCCGTCGGCGCGCCCGAGGCCGGCATGGCCGAGGCCGATCCCGAGACCATCCGCGTGTTCTTCCGGACCTATGACGGGGAAGCGGCGGAACTGCGCAAGGAAATCCAGACCGGCAAGGTCACGGAAGCCAGCCGGGATCAGGCCAAGATCTTTCTGAACGGCCTCGATCTGGCGCGCCGGTTTCTGGGGCCGGTGGTCGATGGGGACGGAGGCGACTCGTCGGACCTCTATGCCCTGCAAGTCGATTTCCGCGTGAACCGGGACTTCGAGGCCGGGGCCAACCAGATCATCGATTGGCGCCTCGACATCGGCCGTCAGACCCTTTTGCCCCAGGACAAGGAGCGCCGGGCGGCATGGCGTTACGGAGACCCGGTGCGGGTCATCCTGCGCTGGGCCAGGAATTCCCCCTATCGGCCCGTTCCCGGCGAGTCGGGACCGCCCCTCGTCGAGGGCGGCGACACGGCGGTGTTCGAATATTCCGGCAAATGGTCGCTGCTGCGCCTGCTTCAGGTCCACGGCATCGGACCGGGCGACTTCCGGCCCGGCGCACCGCCGCCGCCCCACATGCTGCGCTTTGAGGTCGCGACGGCCCCCGCCGATCCGCCCCGCCCGGACCTCCGGGAGAACAGGGCGCGGGGCTATATCTGGATCGGAGTGGAGGGCGCGGGCAAATCCGACTCGGCGGCGCCGCGCTATCCCTTCCCGACCTTCCCCGTCCGCGCCCCGACCCTGGTTCCCGAGGAGGGGCATCCGTGATGGAGCGGTTGACTTCCTACCAACGGGAGCTGCGGTACCTGCGTCAGGCGGGGGCGGGGCTTGCCGCGCGTTATCCCGATCTCGCCGGCCACCTGTCCGCGGGCCACGGGGAAGCGCCGGACCCGCGCATCGAACGGCTGATCGAGTCGTGCGCCTTTCTCGCCAGCCGGATTCAGCAGGGCATCGACGCGGACTTTCCGCTGATCCCGGCGGCCCTGCTCGACGCCCTGTATCCCCATCTGACGGCTCCCACGCCCGGCATGGCCATCGCCCGGCTCAGCCCCGACCCGCATCAACGGGGACCGGCGGGAGGACTCCGGGTGGAGAGGGGAACGCCGCTGACCACCCAGACCCGCGACGGCGCCGTCTGCCGCTTCCGCACCACCGCTCCGGCGGTTTTGTGGCCGGTCGAGGTGGTCTTTGCCGGTTTCGAGGCCCCCGACCGTTTCGAGGGACTCGCCGGAGTCGATTCGGTGCTGCGCCTGCGCATCGAGGCCGAGGGAGACGCCTCGCTCGCGGACATGGGCCTGGACCGGCTGCGCCTTTTCCTCCACTCCGACCCCGCCACCGCCGGCAAGCTCCACGAGCTGATCTTCGGCAGCGTCGTCGGGGTGAGGCTGATGGCCGACGGGTGGAGGAAGCCGGTGACCCTGCCGGTGGAATCGATCCAACCGGTGGGGTTCGCCGACGATGAGGACGCCCTGCCCCATCCCGCCGGCGTTCATCCCGGCCATCGGCTGCTGCGGGAGTATTTTGCCTTTCCCCGCAAGTTCCTGTTCTTCGACATCGACGGCCTGGACCGGGTCCCGGCAAAGCGGTCGATCGATATTCTCCTCCTGCTCGACCGGTCGCCGGGGCGGTTGCCGGTGGACGCGGGCACCTTCGTGCCGGGATGCACGCCCATCGTCAATCTGTTCCCCCTCGCCGTCGAGCCCGTCCGGATCGACCATGCCCGCGACGACGACCTTCTCCGGCCCGCAGGGGGGGGCTCCGCCGAAATCCACAGCATCCTGCGGGTCGCGGCCAAGTCCGGGCGCCACGGCGAGGAACGGGAGGTTGCGCCGTATTTCGGGCCGGACCACGGGGAACCGGACGGCCCGCGCCTGTACTGGCACGGGCGCCGGGTCCCCTCGGAGCGGCCGGAGCTGGCGGGGTCGGACATGCGGATCGCGTTTCTTGATCTGGATTTCACTCCGGCCCATCCGGCCCGGTGGGAACTCTCCGTGTCCGCCCTGTGCACCGATCGCGGCGCCGCCGAGCGGATTCCGGAGGGCGCGGTGTTCGATACCGGCGAAGCGGCCTCCTCCATCCGGGCCGAGTGTCTGACCCGTCCGACCCGGCAGGGGGAGCCTCCGCTGGGAGGCGCGGCGTTATGGCGGCTGGTGTCCCTGCTGTCGTCCGATCCCCTGTCGCCCGGCGACGGGCCGGAGCGTCTGAACGCGCTGCGGGAAAGCCTGCGCCTTTGTGCCGGAGACCGGACGGCGGCGATCGAGCGGCGGGTTCTCGGCATACGCGATCTGCGCGTGACCCCGGCCGTGCGCCGCATCGGCCGGGATGCCTGGCGCGGATTCTGCCGGGGCCGCGAGGTGACCCTGACGGTGGACGAGGACGCCTTCGCGGGCGACAGCGCCATTCTGCTGGGGGCCGTGCTCAGCCGCTTCCTGGCGCTGCACGCCCCGATCAATTCCTTCATTCAGCTTGCGGTCGAAAGCGACCGGCGCGAGGGAGTCTGGAAAAAATGGCCGCCGATGAGTGGCGATCAGACCGTTCGGTGATCGAAACCCTGTTCGCCGAACCGGACCGGTTCGACCTGCTCCAGGCCGTCCGCCTCCTGGAACGGGCGATGCCGGGGTGCGAACCGGTGGGCGAGGGAACGACCCCCGCCGGCGAGGCCATCCGTTTCGAGGTCCAGGTCTCCGTGGACGCGGTTCCGGGAGACATTTCCGCCCTTGAGCCGCCTCCGGGGGGCGAGGCGATGCCGGGCGCGCCGGCGGCGATGAGTCTGTCCTTTCCCACGGACCTGGGGCCCGCCCTGCTGTCGTTTCCCCATGTGAAGGCGCTGCGGGACCCCGAGGGCGGACGGGGGCTGACCGGTCTGTTCCTGCATCGGCTGGCGTCCTTGGCGGTGCGGTCCCGGGACCGGCACCGGCCCTTCGACGGCGTCTTCGCGAGCCATCTGCGCGCCCTGGCCGTCCTGTCGGCGTCAAGGCCCCGTTCCATGACCGGTCTGGAAACCCTTCTCCGCCTTTCCCTCGGAGTGCCGGTACGGGGGCGGCAGTTCGTCGGCCGCTGGCTCGACATCGCCGAGGAGGAGCGGACCCGGCTCGGCATCGCCAACAGCCGGTTGGGGGAGGACGCGGTCCTGGGCGTCCGCGCCTGGAGCCAGGATGACGGATTCGAACTGATCGTCGGGCCGCTCGACCGGGAGACATATGCCGCCCTCCTGCCCGGCCAGCCCGCCCGCGAGGCTCTGGCCGCCCTGACGCGGTCCCACGCCGGGGGGGATGCGGTCTTTTCCATCCGGCTGCAAGCGGAGGAGGGGGCGTTTCCCGGCCTCCGGTTGTCCGCCCAGGGGGACGCCCGGCTCGGCTGGACCACCCGGCTATGACCGGCCCAGCACCGCCCGCCCGAGTCGGGACAGGGCCTCGCGCAGCGGGCCATCCTCCACGGGGGCGACCTCGGCGTCGAGCGCCGCCTGTTCCCGCGCGTCGAGGGGGTTGGGCGTTCGCGGCGGGACCGGCGTCCGCCGGGAAATCGGCCCCTGGGCGATCTTGACGCGCGCCACGGCCCGATAACCGAAATAAGCGTTGATCCGCTCGATCAGAACCGGAGCGCGGTGCTGGACGTCCATGGCGAAGGCACCCCCCGCCACCCGGACGTGAAGCGTCCCCTCGGTCCGCTCGCCCCGGACGAACGAGACCCGGCTCGGCACGACGTGGGCGGCCAGTTCGCGGCCGACAATGGCTTCCCAGTCGGTGACGATGGCTCCGACCGCGAAGCCGTGCTTGCCCAGCACGGGCCGGGTCAGCCGGGACGCGACCATGCCGATGAGGCGCGGACCCGAGGACCCGCGCCGGGTTTTGTTCGCTGACGGTTGCGGCGTCGTGTCACCCATGGCACCCTCCGGACGACGAGCGCCCCCAGCATAATCCGGCGGCGACGGAGAGTCCCGCATGTCCGAAGCCCCGCCCTCGGAACTCACGAAGGCCCTGCTGGGGTGGTACGACCGGCACCGCCGCGTCCTGCCCTGGCGGGCCTTGCCCGGAGAGCGGGTCGATCCCTATCGGGTCTGGCTGAGCGAGATCATGCTTCAACAGACCACCGTTGCGGCCGTCGTTCCCTATTTCGAGGCGTTCGTGGAACGCTGGCCGACCATCGACGCCCTGGCCGCCGCCGAACTGGATCAGGTGCTGCGGGCCTGGGCCGGGCTCGGCTATTACGGACGGGCGCGCAATCTGCACAGGTGCGCGCGGCTGGTGTCCCTGTCCGGGGGCGGCTTTCCCGACGACGAGACGGCCCTGCGCGCCCTGCCCGGAATCGGCCCGTACACGGCGGCGGCCATTGCCGCCATTGCTTTCGGGCGTCCGGCTCCGGTGGTGGATGGCAACGTCGAACGGGTGTCCTCGCGCCTGTTCGCGGTCACCGATCCCCTTCCCGCCGCGAGAACGGCCCTGACCTCCCTGGTGTCCGCCCTGGTCCCTCCGGACAGGCCGGGGGATTTCGCCCAGGCGGCGATGGACCTGGGAGCCACCGTCTGTACCCCCCGCAACCCGGCCTGCGTCCTCTGCCCCTGGTCCGCCTCCTGCGCCGGCCGTCTCCAGGGCATCGCGGCGACGTTGCCGAGGAAGCGGGAAAAGCCTCCGCGCCCGACCCGGCACGGAATCGTGTTCTGGATCACGCGCCGGGACGGGACGGTTCTGCTGCGCCGGAGACCGGAAAAGGGCCTGCTCGGCGGCATGATGGAGTTCCCGTCCACTCCCTGGCGCGAGGGGGCCTGGACGCTGGTCGAGGCGGCGGCGGAGGCGCCGCTGTTCCTGGACTGGCGTCTGCTCCCCGGAGAGGTGCGGCACGGTTTCACCCATTTCCAGTTGAACCTGAGCGTCGCCGTCGGCGGCGCCACCCCCCGCCAGCACGCGCGCGGGGTATGGGCGCGGCTCGACCGGCTGGAGGCCCACGCCTTGCCGACCCTGATGCGCAAGGTCGCGCGCCATGCCCTGAAGAAAGCCTATTGAACACCGGAGGAGCGGCTGTATGACTGATCTCAAAAGTCTTCGCGCACCGTGAAGACTTTTGAGATCAGTCATACGAATCATTGGGTTGCGGCCACCGGCCGCGATATGTACTGTCGGGTGGCCGGGGCGTGGGCCCGTGGAGCGCGGAGAGAGGGAATCATGCCGGTTCGGGAACGGCGCTGGGGATGGGAACGCGGGACGCGGGCATGGCTTGCGTTTCTGCTGCTTCTCGCCGTTTTGCCCGCGTCGGCCCCGGCGGGGGCGGAAGAGGCGAAACCCCCTCCGCCGAAGCCCTTCACCCTGGTCGTCATCGGCGATTCCCTGGCCGACGGGCTGTGGGGCGGTCTGTTCCGCGTCCTGCAACGGGATACCACCCTCATCGTCCTCCGGCGCGCCCGCAACGGCACCGGTCTTTCCCGCCCGGACCGTTTCGACTGGTTCAAGGCCCTGGACCGGATTCTGGAGGAGGATACCCCGGACGGGGTCTTGATCGCCTTCGGCCTCAACGACCGTCAGGACATGCTCGACGAACCGCGCCGCCGGATTCTTTTGCGCAGCGAGGAATGGACCCGCGTGTACTCCGGGCGGGTCGCTGCCCTCATCCGCCATCTGACCGGAAAGGGGATCGCCGTGTACTGGGCCGGTCTGCCGGTCATGCGCGACGAGGCCGTGTCGGACGACATGCGCCATCTCAACGAAATCTACCGCAAGACGGCGGAGGAGAACGGGGCCAGATTCTTCCCCCTGTGGGACGTCTCGGCCAATGCCGAGGGCCGCTTTGAAAGCTATTTCAAGGACGACGAGGGGATGACCCACCGTTACCGCGCCGACGACGGGATTCACTTCACCAGCGTCGGTTATGATCGGCTGATCAAGACGTTGCTGCCCTGGCTGCGCTCGGACATCGGGAACGCGGCCAAGAGACAGACGCATGGCTGACGCCCGCGTGCCGGGCCCTCTCCGCCGTTTTCTATCGGCCGCGTTCGGGTGCGTTCTGCTCTCCGCCTGCGCCTCGGGACCGGCCGGCTCCATCCCGAAGGCCGCATCCCATCCTCTGCCGGAGATTTTCGTCAGTCCGATTCCCGCTCCTCCGCAGCCCCACGCCTCCCTCCGCCCCGACGTGCCCCCGGCGCGGCTCGACCCCGGTTCCCTGCCCCCCCGGGCAAGGCCGCTGCGGCCCCTGTTCGAGGCCCTGCGCAATCTGGAGACCGGCGCGGAGGCGGGACCGGTCACGATCCTGCACCTCGGGGACAGCCACACGGCCGGCGATCGGTTCAGCGGCCGCCTGCGGGAGCTGTTCCAGGAACGGTTCGGGGCCGCCGGGCGCGGGGCGCTGCCCCCCCGGCAAGCCTTTCAAGGGCTTCCTGCCCAGACAGGTCAGCCTTCACG
>JADGDA010000075.1 GCA_015228695.1 Alphaproteobacteria bacterium | reverse complement strand
CGCACAGCGCCATGACCAGGAGACGATAGAACCGGTGCAGAACCCCCACGCCCTCAGGCCCTCATACCAGCGCGCAAGTCGGATGATGTGTCAAACATTGTGCGCGCCGGTATCAATCGAGCCGGAGGAGGCACAGCTTCCCGCCGGTCGGGGCCGAGACCAGGGCCGTGACCTCCCGGGGCGGCTCCACCGGGTTGCCGGGCATGAACACGAGCCTGTACGTCCGGCCTTCCTTGAGGGGGGGCAGGATCGCGGGCAGCGCGATCTTCCGCGCGCCCAGGGGCAACTGCGTCACGACGAGACTGCCGTCCACGATCTGGACCGCCGAGAAATCCCGGCTCTTGCGCCCCGCCAGAACGCAATCGAACCGGGGAGGAACCGTCGGCGTGAGGGCCGCGCGCATGAGGACGCCGCCGCTCACCCCGCCCGTCCTGATCGCCACCTGCTCCGGGCATTGGCCCTTTCCCAGTTCCTTGGTGGTTCCCCCGGCCTGAAAGTCGTCGGGACCGACCTTGAGCCTGCCGCCCTTGACCTCCACCGTGTCGCAGGTCCCGTAATGGACGAAGGACAGAGTGTCGGCCCCCAGGTCGAACTCGGCCCCGGCCATGATCTCGGAATAGGGTGCCAGTTCCGGGTGAAACCCCGTGTACGACAGGACAAGGCCGGCCGGTTTCGGATTCGCCGCCGCCAACGCCGCCGTCGCCGTCAGGACGCCGGCCAAGGCTCCAAGCCATGTTTTCATCGCCCACCTCCTCATTCCGTGGTCCGTGGAATTTCGACGACGGTCCGTTCCCTCGGGAACGTGACGGTCACCGTGGTGCCGACGCCAAGGGTGCTGTCGAGCCGCAGGGCGCCCCCGTGCAGTTCCACCAGCGCCTTGGTCAGCGGTAAACCGAGGCCGGTCCCCTCGTATTTGCGGTCCAGACCGCTGTCCACCTGGGAAAAGGGCTCCATGGCCTTTTCCAGGTCCGCCTCGTGGATGCCGATGCCGGAATCCGCCACCGTCATCACGATTTCCCCATCGTCGTTCAAGGCGGCCGAGGCGGAGATGATGCCGCCGTCGTCGGTGAACTTCACCGCGTTGGACAGCAGGTTAAGGAGAATCTGCCGCATCCGGCGTTCATCGGCAAACAGGCGCGGCAGGTCGGGGGACAGGTCGAACGCCAGGGAAATCCGGGCGTTGGCCGCGCGCTTGGACACCATCCGAGCCGCCGCCGCCATCACCTTGCCCAGGTCCAGCGCCTGCTCGTCGAGGTCGATGCGCCCGGCCTCGGCCTTGGACATGTCGAGGATGTCGTTGATCAGGTTGTGCAGGTGGGAACCGCTGTCGAAGATATCCCGGGCGTAGGCCACGTAATGCTCGTTGCCCATGGGGCCGAACAACTCGGTCAGCATGACCTCGGAAAATCCGAGAATGGCGTTGAGCGGCGTTCTCAATTCGTGGGAAACGCTGGCGAGGAAGGCCGCCTTGGCGCGGTTCGCCCGCTCGGCCGCCTCCTTGGCCTCCCGCAGCTCCAGCTCGGCGCGCTTGCGTTCGGTGACGTCGGTGAAGGTCGCGATCACTCCGCCGTCGGGCATTCCGTGGCGCAAAATCTCGATCACCGTGCCGTTGGCCAGGGTCCGCTCGCCCATGCGCGGCCCGGACCGGCGCATGGCCGCCACCCGCTTGCGGATAAATCCGTCGATGTTTCCCGTCCTGTCGTCGCCGAACCTGCCGCTGGTCACCAGATGGCGCAACAGGGATTCGTAGGAGGTTCCGGGCTGGAACAGAGACTCCGGAATATCGAACAGGGTCCGGGTCCGGTCGTTGTGGGCGACCAGCCGGAAGTCGCTGTCGAACACCGCGAGACCCTGGGGCATGTTGTTCAGGATGCCGTCGAGCTGGTTCGACTTGCTCTTGATCTCCTTCTCGCGCGTCTTCAGCAACGTGATGTCGGTCAGGATTCCCACCACATAGCCGTCGCGGGCCACCCGTTCGCTGGACAGCAGCCACTTCCCGTTCGAATAGGCGACCTCGATCCCGTGGCGGGTGTTGCGGTGGTCCCAAAGTCGGCGCTCGATCCACCCCTCCAGGCGCTCGGGAGGAACGGGCACGTACCCGAGTCGGGCGATCTCGCGCATCAGGGTGGCGAACTCCAGACCGGGGCGGATGTGGATGAAGGGATCGGCGAACAACCGGCGGAACGGGGTGTTGCAAAGGACGAGGCGATCATTTTCGTCCCAGAGGACGAACGCTTCCGAAAGGCTTTCGATGGCGTCGCGGAATCGGATCTGGGTGCGGTCGGCGCGGGCGGTTTCCTGTTCCACCACGGCCCGTTGCCGGCGCAGCACCACGATGAGCAGGACGATGGCGGTGGCGACGGCCAGCATCTGCCCGGCGACGAAGCTCCAGGGTGCCAGGGCCGGGCGGATGTGCAGGAACGGAGCGGCGAAGGCGTGAATCCCCCACAGGGCGAACACCATCGCGGCGGCGCGCCCCCAATAACGCCGGTCGGCCAGCAGGACCCAGGCTGCGGCGAGGAACGGAACGCCGCCCAGGCCGAAAACCGGCAGATCGCCGTTTCCGTGCAGAGTGCCGAGCCACCCCGCGGCCTCCGGCCAGATCAGGGCGACGACGAACCCGCCCGAAACCCACCAGCCCCGAAGTTCCCGCCCGAGAAAAACCACCGCTCCGGAAAGGACGAGCACCGCCCCGGCCACATGGAGCGAATCGGCCGCGTGAACCGCCGGACCGACACCCGCCGCGTGGCGGATCAGAAGGCCCCCAAGCCCCGCCGCGTGCAGGGAAAACCCGACGGCCCACCACCCCAGGGCCGTTTGGGACGGGGCCTGGGTGCGGGCGTAGACCATGGACAAAGCCGGGACCAGAGACCCCATGAAGGCCCCGAGGATCGCCGTCTGGAGAGAGATGTCCATGCCCTGCCCGCTCCGTGCCCCGCTCCGTGGCTACCGCCACGAACGGACGGCGCGAACGGACGGCGCGCGCCTAGCTGTCGTAGGAAACCAGGGAACTGAACGGGACGTCCAGTTTTTCACGCCCTTTGAGAAAAGCCAACTCGATGATGCAGGCGGCCCCGGTCACGTCTCCGCCGACCTGACGGCACAGGTGGACGGCGGCGTTCAAGGTGCCCCCGGTCGCCAGCAGGTCATCGAGGACGACCACCCTCTGTCCGGGCTCGATGACGTCGTCCTGGATTTCAATGGTGTCGGAACCGTATTCGAGATCGTATTCGTAACGGACCGTCCGGCCGGGCAGCTTCCCCTTTTTCCTCAGCATGACGAACCCGCAGCCGAGTTTCAGCGCCAGGGGGGCCGCCACCAGGAACCCGCGCGATTCGATGCCGGCCAGAACATCGGGGCGATGGGCGCCGACCGCCTTGGCCAGCCGCCCCATGGTCACCTGCCAAGCATCCGCGTGGGCCAGCAGGGTGGAGACGTCGTAAAACAGAATGCCGGGCTTCGGAAAGTCCGGAATCCCCCGAATGTGGTCCTTGATATTCATGCACTCCACCCCGAACTGTCGAAACCAGCCCGTATCGTAGCGTGAGAACGCGACCCGTGTAAACGCGCAGCAATCGGGTGAACCCGATCGCCCTTATTTTCGCTCCGCTCCAGCCCGCCGATATCGGCAACACTAACTTGTGCCGGGCGAGCCGAGTGCGTTAGAGTGACCCGCTGGGACGGGGGGGGGCACGGTGGCCATTCGGAATTCATACGAGATCCACGTATTTCGCGAGAAGCGCTGGGTGCTTGACAGCGTCCTCGACGATGAGGCTCAGGCGCTGGATTTCGCCAACCGGATCATTTCCGCGAAGGGTATTGAAGGCGTTAAAATAATAAAGGAACACAAACTTCCCAGTGGGGAGTTTTCGGAAAAAACCATCTTCGAAAAGATGAAGAAGGTTGAAAATAAAAAAGATATATCTATTTCTGATATTTCAAGCGCCGCGAACTGCTCCGATCACACGGAGCTTACAAAATTCGAAAGCCGCGTGACGATCGGAAGGATACTTAGAAAATACCTTGACGAGTCCGCGTTGACGCCGATAGAGATTTTACACCATTACCGGGAACTGAAACGTCTGCTTGATCTCGACATCATCAACGGGGCGGTGGATAGAGTCGCGACGTTGCAGGTGCGTCAATCGGGCGGCGGCGATACGCGCAAGCGCCGGGACGAGTTGTACGGGATGCTCGACAAGGCGTCCGCCCGGGCACAGGCGGCGCAGAAAAAGACCCTGCCCCAGGTCAAGAAGGAGGGGTTTGCCGCCGTCCTGCGGACGATCAACGGGGGGACGCCCTCCGACGACAGCGACTATCTGGCCCTGACCGCCCTGTCCACGGCCTTGGTCGACATCCGCAACTGGCCGGGGAAACTGGTCGAGACCGTCAGGCAGATGACGCTCGCCAGCGATCCCCACGCGATGGACCTGCTCGACGGCGTCGCGGCGGACGTCATCGCGGGACGCAGCGTCATTCAGGATCTGGTCGGGTCCCAGCCGAATCTCGGCGTTTTCCTGGCCCGTCTCGTCGACTTGATCGAAGGAAAGCTTGACGTGGGCGGGCGCGAGGAAAGCGATCCCGTGATCCCCCTGAACGCGCGGTTCGCGGCGGGGGAGCTTGGGGTGTCCCGTGGCGTCCTGACCGAATACGCCCAGCGGCAGATCAAGGGGTCCCAACCGCTGGTCCGCAACGATCACGACGCCGAGTTCGAGATGTTCCGGCAGCTTCTCAACCGGCTCATAACCCCCGATGGGATTTTCGGCGGCCCGGAAACCGCCGAGGCCCTGGTCCTGCGCTATACCCGCTTCCTCCCCAACGGCGGCGTTCCCGGCCGGCGCGAGGCGATCACGGTCGTCACCAACTACCTGCCCTCCAGCCGTCAGCGGCTGCTGTTCTTGCTCGGCCTTCTCGGAACGGAGATCGGGGTGGAACAGGCGGACTTCATCGCCGCGACCGCGCAGGAGATGATCGGAGGCGCCATGCGGGTGGACGACCTCATCCCGTCAAAGGCGAGTCCCAAGGTGAAGATGCAGGAAGTTTCGGGGATGTACCGCATCCTCCTGCAATCCGCCCTCCCCGAGGAGTTGCGGGAGGCGCTGGCGTCGATTCTCGACCAGATCCTCGCGGACTTCCTGATCGAGCAGCAGATCGTCGAGAAGCTGGACCGGCCGGAGGACTCGATGCGGCTGCGCGCCTTGCGTCTGGTGCAGTTCTGCGCGTCCGGGGTGCTCACGGACGGCAAGGCCTTCGAAGTGGCGCGCCAAGCCGTGCTCGCCCACCTGCGCCAGCCGCAGTTCGAGGCCAAGTTCGTCGCCGACATTCCCGACGCCGCGCAACGGGAGAGGGCCATCCGCGATTTTCATGCCCTGCTCAACAGCTCGAACTTCTTCCGTGAAAAGGGCGCCCACTAGCCACCGCCGAAAGTTCGCGGATTCTGGCCTCGGTCCTCGGGATCACGTCCAGAATGATGTCGATCGATTCGCTGACCGAAATCGGCAACTCGCGCCCGTGGGCGCAGGCCACGTTCAAAGCCGCAAGAAGATCGATCTGTTGCCCCAATGCCTTCCGCAGCCTTTGCGCGACGGCCTGGGTGTCTTCGAACGCATAAGCGCAGGCTTGAGTCGAGAGCATCACATCACCTCTTCATCACGGAACGGCGGGACCCCGTCCCTTGTTCCTTGAGGCGACTCTACGGCGGAAGACGAAGCCGGAAAGTGACGCACGTCACCCGTTGCGGGAAATATCAATTCTCGGCGAATTCCCGCAGGAACTCCCGGTTGGCCTGGGCGAAATCATCCATCCGCCCGATGTCGAGCCAGTATTCCCGGACGGGAAAGGCGGCGGTCCGCCGCCCCGCGGCCATCAGCGCCTTGAAGACGTCGGGCATGTCGTGGAAGGTGTCCTTGGGGACCTGCGACACCACCTCGGGCTCCAGCACGTAGATGCCGGCGTTGACGAGAAAATGATGCACCGGCTTTTCGTCCAGGGCCGCCACTTCCACGGCGTCGTTGTTGACGATGACGACGCCGTAGGGCACCTGGAACTCGTAATCGCGCACCGCCAGGGTCGCAACGGCTTCGTGCTCGTGGTGGAACGCCAGCATCTGGCGCAGGTCCAGCTTGGTCAGAAGATCGGCGTTCATCACCACCAGGGGCTCGGTCGGCGGCTCGGCGATCAACGACAACGGCCCGGCCGTGCCCAGCCGTTTGGTCTCGTCCAGATAGCGGACCTCGATCCCCAGGCTGGAACCGTCGGAAAGGTGATCCTTGATCACATCCCCCCGGTAGTTGACGGACACGTAGAAGCGGTGGAACCCCTGCTTGATCAGGTGGTCCAGGATGATTTCCAGCAACGGCTTGGAACCGACCTTCAGCATCGGCTTGGGCGTGGTTTCGGTCAGGGGCCGCAGCCGGGTCCCCAGCCCTCCCGCCATCAGGACGACCCAATTATCCAGCTTGTCGGCGTCCAGCAGCTCGTCGAGGGTGACCAGATTGCATACCCGTCCGCCCTGGTCGAGGATGGGCAACTGACGGATGCGCCGCCCGCGCATGAGAGTCTGAAAGGTTTCCCGTGGCTGCCCCAGCCGGCCGACGACGGGGGCGGCGTTCATGATGGTGGAAACCGCCCCGGACAGCGGAATCGAGCGCAGGATTCCCCGGCGGATGTCCCCATCGGTCACGGTCCCGAGCAGGGACCCCTCGGCATCCACCACCAGGCAGATTTGCGACGCGGAGACGTCGATCATGCGGATGGCCTCCGCGATGGGGGCCGTTGGCTGAATCAGCGCGCTTTTCCACTTGGTCATCGGAGTGACACAGCACCCATTTTCCGGTTCCGGGCACACCTTACCGAAAAACGGGTCCCGCTCCTCCCTTTTTTTCGTTCCCCATGATGTCCGGAGTGGAATTTCCCGGAGCCTCCTCCGCCGCCCATGGCGGAGAAGGCCCGGTCGCGCCGTCAGCTTGTTCCCAACTTTTCATCCGCTTCCACGGGAGCCGGCCGTCTCGCCCCCCGGATCATCGCGAGGATGACGATCGTCGCGCCGACCACCAGCGCGGCGACCATGACGTCGAAGCTGACCGTCTTCAGCAGGGAGGCGGTCTCGGCGGGAATGGTCGGGATCAGCTCCAACTGGGACAGGTAGACCGGCAGGATGATTCCCCGGCTGACCAGAACCATCAGCATGATGACTCCCATCACCACCTTGACCATGTACGGCTTGACATAGGTGGTGCCGATCGCGCCCACATGGATGCCGAACAGCGAACCGGCCAGGATGATCATGGCCAGCCGGATATCGACGAAGCCGCCCCAGGCGAACTTGATCGTTCCGCCCAATCCCATGACGAAGGCGATGACCAGTTCCGTTCCCGAGGCCACGAGGCTCGGAACCCCCAGCCCATACATCATCGACGGCACGCCGACGAAGCCGCCCACGGCGATGGTGGCCGCGAGCATGCCGGTCGCAAACCCCATCGGAATGGTCACGAGGACCGAAATCCGGCGGCCGATGCTGGGGAAATACACCATGGTGCCGGGAATGTGCAGCCGGTGAACCCAGCGGATCAGAGCGTTGTCCGACACGTCATTGTGGGAGTCGCCCTTGTATTGATGCCAAGCGTCGCGCATGACATAGGTGCCCACGATGCCCAGAACGACCACAAAGGCCACGCTGACATAAAGGTTGGAGCCGGCCTCTCCGAAAGCGGAGCGGATGTGTTCCTGAAAATGCGCGCCGATCAGCACCCCGGCCTCGGCCGAACAGCCCATGACCAGACCGAGCTTGACGTCCACGTGCCCGTACTTGGCGCGCTTTATGGCCCCCACCAGGGCCTTCGGGAACTTGTGGCACATGTTGCTGGCGACGGCGATGATGCCGGGAACCCCCATGCTCATCATCGCCGGGGTGAGCACGAAAGCGCCGCCGGACCCGATAAAGCCGCTGACCATCCCGCCGACGAAACCGACCAGGAACAACCCCACCACCGAAATCAGGTCCAGGGGAATAAAACCGTTCAATGCTTCCACGAATTTTCCCCTTGAGCTACTTCTTTGCAACGAGGCCGAGGGCGGACCAGAACCTGTCCGTGAACGTCCCATGCGCATACGAGAACACGAACGCGACCACGATGGGGATGATGAACGACCACCCCCCCCGGATCGAGAGGGAGAGAATTTCCTTCTCCCAGACGTACAGCCCCCCATACAGGGCCACGACGACAACCCCAAGCAGCAACGTCAGGCCAAGCCCACGGGATGGGGCGGCAACCTCGTCCTTACGGACACCATCGGACATAACGACACCTCCGCGGAATCTGATTTTCAGAGAACGGAGACTTGATCGCAAGAAATGTGCCAATCGCAAAGGCGGGCTGACCTGTGGCGAAACGTAACGTGCCGCCGAATCAATCCGTTGCGGATTGCATCCACACGCGCCCACAGGGAGCGGACCAATTTGTTTTATTGATAAATATCAATGAACTATCGGCAATCATTGCATTACGCAACAACGTATTGCTTTTTGCCACATTGTGAAATGGCGCGGTTGCTCCGCCCCGGCGGCGGGCCCGGCGCCGCTCCCGGGGGAGAATTGGGCGGGCCCGGCAGGACGATAAATATTTTATGGAAATTGCGAATTGTCAGGGAGGGCGGAGGCGGGGCCGTGCTCTTATTCATCTGCACGCGGTCCGGGCCGTCGGCGACGGCGGTTTCCGGGCAGCAAGCAGGCACGGTCCCTCGGGACTTGGCCTCCCTCTGTCAAGCCTTGTGCCGGGCCCTGCCCCCCTGCAGGCCCGGCATCTTTTTTAGGGCTTGAACCACTCCCGCAACGTCGGACGACGGTAACGGAATTCGATCCGGCGGGTTCCCTCGGGGACCACCGCCGCCATCTGGACGCCGTTGACCGGGAACACCGGCGTCGGGTTTCCGTCGGCCCGGGCGCTCCAGAAGGGGAGCCAGGTGCTGTTGAACACCACGAGTCCCCCGCCTCCGGCCACCTCGGCCTCCACTCCATCGGCGACCAGTCTCCACGAGGAAAGGAGCGGCGACCCGGAAGGGATCGGGGTCGCGGGCAGGTCCTCGGCGCGGGCGACGGCGATCCGGTCCGGTCCGTGCCGCTTCACCCGCGCATGAAAGGACGCCTCGTCCTCCCCCCGGCTCGTCTCGATCGTCCGGGCGGCGTAGACTCTGGGCACCGGCTCGCCGATCGCGTACACCCGGATAGGGGCGGGCGCGACGATCAGCTCCGCCATGCGCGCGACCCGCTCCAGGACGGGGAGATGGGGGCAGGGAAGCCGGGGCGGCCCGGACGGCCCGGACACCTGCCGGACCCCTTCACCGCGCAGCGGCACGACGCTGAGAACGAATCCGACGTTGGCGACGCGCAGCAGATCGAGATCGGCATAGCTTCCGAGGTCATGGTCCCCGCAAACGGCGAATTGCTTCCCGAAGCTGAACAGTCCGGGGTGGGTCTGATAGAGCGGCGCCCCCGCCGCGACATGCTTCCAGTAGCGGGTATAGCGTTCGGCGGACAGGTCGTGGGTGCCGTCGAAGGTGTCGAGACCGGCGGCAGCGGCGATGTTCGGCGCCAGACGATAAGGCACGGTGACGGTGCGCACGGGCTCCCCGGGCAGCCATGACGGGCGGGCGAGCTGCGTCCGGGCGGCGGTGAAGGACGACAGACCGCCCTCCACCAGCCAGACGGCGGAATTGAAGGCCCGGTCCGCAAAAAACGCCCCCGTCGCCAGCGCCGCCACCAGGGCGAAGGCG